>JBKJJR010000118.1:0-3660 GCA_046597835.1 Pyrinomonadaceae bacterium | reverse complement strand
ATCGAAACAGCGACGGCCGCGGTAGAAACCGCCCGTAAAGCCCTGGTCGAATACGAAAGCAAAACCGTCGATCTGCAATCGCTCATTATCAAAGTCGATCGGGGTATTCACGGCCTGCAAATTCAGGTACATGCAGCCCGCGAAGAGATCACGCGTGCAGAGCGCCATCGAAAAGTCGTTTCCGACGAAGCCGGGCAAATTCGATCAGAGATGGCCGAGCTGAAAGAACAATTTGCAGATGCAGTCAGCAATAAACAGAGCGCTGAGGCTGCTCGTATCGATGCTTCAACCGAACTCGAAAACATTAGTGCCACTTTGAACGAAGCGCGTTCAAAAACCGATGCCGCGAACGTCGTTCTCAACGAAAAACGGATGGTAGCAGCAACCTCCGAAGAGCGACGGCGTTCGGCGGTTTCGGCGCTTCGACGTGTCGAAAATGAGAGCAAGGAACTTGAATCACGGCTTGCGCTGCAGAATCTCGAATTGACCGATGCCGAGGCAAAGATCAAGGGGTTGCATTCAGCCATAACCGAGATCACCGACCGCATCGCCTCGGCGGGGGACGACATTACGAACGAAAATGCCGAACTCACGGCCGCCGTGACCGCACTGAGTAACGCCCGCCAATCGTCCGATGCGATGAGCGACGAACTTGCGGCTCTCAACCATCGATCTGCCGAAGCGAGAAATGAGCGTGCCGAGATCGAGATCCGCCAGGCCGAGGCGGTGACGCAGCTAAAGAACACCGCGGAAAACTGCCAGCAGGAATTGAACATATCGCTTGCCAAATTGGTCGAGTCGATCGAACATGACGAAAGTTTTGTTCTCGAAACTGCCCGCCACGATGCTGACGATCTGCGGCAGAGGCTCGATAATTTTGGAGCGATCAACATGCTTGCTCTCGAGGAGCTTGGCGAAACCGAGGAACGACATTTATTCCTGACCTCGCAGCGAACTGACATCGTCGACAGTATCGCCGCAACCGAGGAAGCTTTGCGCGAGATCAAGCAGCGTTCGCGTGAAAAATTCAAGTCGGCGTTCGAGGCGATAAATGCGAACTTTATCGAGTTTTTCCAAGAGCTTTTCGGCGGCGGCCACGGAGAAATGACGCTGCTCGAATCCGACGATATTCTCGAAGCCGGCATCGAGGTCGTCGCCCAGCCGCCCGGCAAACGTCTGCAAAATATCCTGCTGCTCTCCGGCGGCGAAAAGGCGATGACAGCCATTGGCCTCATTCTCGCGATCTTCAAATACCGCCCGTCACCGTTCTGCCTTCTCGATGAAGTTGACGCGCCGCTTGACGACGCCAATGTCGGACGGTTTGCCGCAAAGATCGCCGATATGTCGGAAAGGACACAGTTCATCGTCATCACTCACAACAAACGCACGATGGAAGCTGCCCGAGCCCTCTACGGCGTTACGATGCAGGAAGCTGGCATTTCAAAGATCGTCTCGGTCAAATTCGAATAAGAAAATTAGCCACAGAGAGCACAGAGGACACAGAGATAAAGTACTCGGGTCTTTCTGCTGAGTTTTTGTCATAATTCTATGTGACCTCTGTGGCTAATTTTTCCTCTTCGCCAACCGCCATTTGGTTTATCGCATCTTAAAACAAGCTTCGCTTTCCTATTTTCAGTAAACTATACTCGATGCGCAAAGCCCTTTCTATCAGTTTGTTTCTGCTTCTGCTTGCTTCCATGTCGAATGCGCAGACTAAAAAAGCAAAGAAGGCGGCCAAGCCCAAACCGACTCCCGCCGTCACGCCAGAGCTGACGCCCGTTCCGACGGTTGAAAAGTCAACCAAACGAAATGAGCGGCCGACGGGCGCTATTAACGGCACTACCGCTCAAACGTATCTTCCCGTCTATTTTTACGAATTCACGCGGCCTGGTTTTCTTTACTCGCAAATTCTGATCGAACACGACGGGGCCGGAAAGGGGAAGGTATCATTTCTCAAAGACGGCTATGAGGAGATGATAACCGATCCGATCCAGTTGACGCCGGTGACGTTGAAAGCTCTGACTGACGCTTTCACTTCGCTCAATTTTCTGGATACGGCTGAAAATTACCAAACTGAGCGCGACCACGCTAACATGGGCAGCGTGTCGATCACGGTCAAAAAGAATGGTCGCGAACGCACCGCCAAATATAACTGGACCGAAAACAAACAGGCTAAGTTCCTGATGGACGAATACCGCCGCATCGGGAACGAATATACCTGGAAATTCGAGATCGGTGTTGTACGGCAAAACCAGCCGCTGCAGGCTCCGGGGTTGATGACGACGCTCGACAACTATATCAGGCAAAACGAGATATCCGACCCGCCGCACATCGTTCCGCTGCTGACAGAACTTTCGACCGACGAACGCCTTCCTCTCATCGCCCGCAGCCATGCCGAAAGGCTCGTCAAACAGATCGAAAAAGCGAAAAAATAACGCGTCCCAACACTTTTTTGTACCGCTTGTACCACCCTTGTACCGCACCCTAGTGGTACAAAATAAATGTTGCAATGATTAGGTTTACGGCTGCATTTTGGCCTTGCGCCAGCCTTTCCGAAAAAAGTGCTCCACATTGTGCCACAAAAAAACGTAACCCTAATAAAGAGTTTAGTTACAGCAATCGACGTTTCCGGGAAACGGCTATCTTGACTGAAACACGCCGCGCGGGCCTCGTTTTAAAATACCGTTCCACTCTATTAATTTTCAAAGAACCAAGATCGGTGTTTTTACAACGATCCGGTGTCAAATTATCAAATCACCGAACAAATTGAAATACCAATTTTCCAGATTTGGCTCAACTTTCTCGATTTGGCGTGGTTTTCCGAATCTGTCGTAGTTTTATTGGTATTGCTTATCGCGACGACGGCAAATGGTTTGAAGCAATGCACTATTGATGCCCTTACTTCGTGCGGGCTTCTGCAACCCGGGAATCGGCGGCATGAGTTTCAGATAATGTGAGGGAATCGTTGACGAGCTTTTGCTGTTCGAGATTGTGGATCGCATAGGAACCGGTCGCCGGCGAAGCGGACGCGGCGCGGCCGATATATTGCAAGGTTGTCTTTTCGGTAAGTGCAGCTCGAAGTCGCGGTTCGACAAATGTCCAGCCGCCCATGTTTTGCGGCTCTTCCTGCGTCCAGACGATCTCGGTGGCATTCGGATATGATGCGAAGATCTTTTTCAAGGCCTCGCCGGGGAACGGGTAAAACTGTTCGAGCCGGACGACGGCAACTACGCCTGTTTCGTTCTCTTCACGAGCGGCTTCGAGATCGTAAAAGACCTTGCCGCTGCATAGGACGACGCGTTTTACTTTGGAACGGTCAGTAATGCGGGCGTCGTCGATAACGGGCAGAAATCCGCCGGTTTCGAGTTCGGCCATTGTCGAGCTTGCGGCCGGGAGACGCAAGAGGCTTTTCGGCGTCATAACGATGAGCGGGCGAACGATCTCTTGTTTGACCTGCCGCCGGAGCAGATGGAAATACTGAGCCGGTGTCGTCGGGTAAGTTACCTGCAGATTATTCTCGGCGCAGAGCTGTAGATAACGCTCGAGCCGTGCCGACGAATGTTCAGGCCCTTGTCCCTCGTAGCCGTGCGGCAGCAGCATTACGAGACGGCACTTTTGCTGCCATTTGTCCTCGCTCGATGAGATGTATTGGTCGATGAC
>JBKJJR010000009.1:0-3576 GCA_046597835.1 Pyrinomonadaceae bacterium | reverse complement strand
ATTACGGCGACACGCGCACGCTGGACGTCCATGTGCGGCGGCTACGTCAAAAACTTGGGCAGTGTTCTTCCGCGATCGAAACCGTCGTCGGCGTCGGGTATCGTTTCACCGGGAATTACTAATTTATGCCCCCAACAACCGAATTGAAAGACGCTGCGTTCTCATCCCGGTTATTGCTGAATGAAATGATCAGCAGCATGCGCGAGGCCATCATTCTTGTCGAACACGACGGCGTGATCTCGGCCGCAAACAAAGCGGCCAGCAGCTTCCTCGGCGGTCAAGCTCTTGAATCTCAACAATTAGCCGGCGTCATAAGCGACGATGTTATACGCGACGCATTTCGCCGCGCGCTCGAGAAAAGTGAACGCACCGAAACGCAGGTTGAGATGCGCGTTCGCTCGGACAATCGTGTTTACGATATGCGGGTAACTCCGCTGAGCCTTGCAGATAAAAAGGGTCATAAGAGCGCGATAGGCATTTTTTACGACATAACGCGGGTCGAAAGGCTTGAGAAAGTTCGTCAGGAGTTCTTATCGAATGTCTCGCATGAGCTGCGCACACCGCTTACATCAATACTCGCTTTTGTAGAAACGCTCGAAGACGGCGGCCTTGAGGATCAAGAAAACAACAAACGCTTCGTCCAGATCATCCGCCGAAATGCCGAGCGGATGCATCATCTGATCGACGACATACTGGAATTGTCGGCGATCGAGGCCGGCAAGATCGAGATCAAACCGACGTTCTTTTTGCTCACTCCGCTTGTCGATGAAGTGTGGTCGCTGATGGCTAAAAAGGCTCGGGCGAGGCATATTTCGTTTGTAAATGAAGTTCGCGACGACGTTACTATTTTTGCGGATGAGCGGAGGATCGAACAAATATTGACAAACCTTTTTAGCAACGCCCTAAAATTTAATCGCGAAGGCGGCAAAATTGCTGTCGCGTACACAAATACAAGCTCATTTCACCAGATAAGCGTGATCGATACAGGAGACGGAATCGCGCGGGAACAGTTGCCGCGAATTTTTGAAAGATTTTACAGGACCGACACTGCGCGCTCCCGCGAACTGGGCGGAACCGGGCTGGGGCTCGCCATCGTCAAGCATCTATCGCGACTCCATGGCGGAGAAGTTCGTGTGGAATCGACGCCGGGAATAGGATCGAGCTTTATTATAGAGCTCCCAATGGTCGGGAAATCTACATAAGCCCGACGATCTTTTCGACGATCAAAACAACTCCATAGGCGAGAGCGGCGATGATCGCCGCCATCGGGATCGTCAACACCCACGCCCAAACGATTCGGCCGGCGACACCCCATTTGACTGCGGAAAAGCGTTTGGCGGATCCAACACCGACAATAGAGCCGGTGATCGTGTGTGTAGTCGAAACCGGAATACCAAAAGATGTTGCACCGAAAAGCGTCAGTGCTCCAGCCGTTTCGGCGCAAAAACCGCCTACCGGCTGGAGCTTAACGATCTTGGTCCCCATTGTTTTAACGATCCGCCATCCGCCCGAAAGTGTTCCTAAGGCTATCGCAAAGTGGGCCGCGAGTACTACCCAGAGAGGAATCTCCGGCAGCTTTCCCGCGTCAGTCATTTGCAAAAATCCACCCGCGACGAGAACGATCGTAATGATGCCCATAGTCTTTTGTGCGTCGTTGCCACCATGTCCCAGCGAATAGGCAGCGGCGGAAAATAGCTGTCCCGTTCGAAAAACGCGATCAACCCTATTTACTCTTACACGGTGAAATATCCAATAGACACTCACCATCAGTACAAAGCCGATCGTCATGCCAATAACCGGCGAGAGAACAATGAAGGTGAGGGTTTTGATCCAGCCTTCGGCCTTTAGAACAGTCTCAGCTCCGGTAAGGCCAAAATGCCATGCGTATGACGCAAGTGCCGAACCGGCGTAGGCTCCGACAAGGGCATGAGAACTTGAAGTGGGCAAGCCGAGATACCAGGTAATCAGATTCCAAATTGTGGCGCCGAGTACACCGGCGAGAAGAACATAAAGTTGATCGCCGGGTGGAATAACGGCGATGTTTATCATGTCGCCGCCAATGGTCTTTGCGACAGCAGTTCCGAATACCAGGAACGCAATGAAATTAAAGAACGCCGCCCATGCGACTGCAACGCCAGGCGAAAGAACGCGCGTAGCTACGACCGTCGCAATCGAATTTGCCGCGTCGTGAAAGCCGTTTACATAGTCGAACGCGAGCGCAACGATAATGATCACGACTACCAGAGCATACGAAACGGTATGTTGATCCATATTAACAGCGTCTTGGCGTTAGTTGTGTTTAAGAACAATGCTCTCGATGATATTGCCCACGCTTTCGCAGCGGTCAGTGCCGTTCTCGAGGATCTCGTAAAGCTCTTTCCACTTAATGATCTTTACGGCATCCGAATTTTTGAACAGGGCTGCCATTGCACGAAAATAGACTTCGTCGGCATCATTCTCAAGACGCTGGATGTCGAGAAGGTTTTGTTCCATTCCTTTTGCGGTTTTGAGATGAGATACAGCTCCGTGTATCTCGGCCGCCTGTTTTTGCAGGACGACAGCAAGCTCTACGGCAAATGGATCGGACTCATGAATGTTATACATTACAACTGCCCGCGCCGCCGCGTCGATGTAATCGCAAACATCGTCAAGGGCAACCGAAAGCGTGTAAATATCTTCACGATCAAAAGGCGTAATAAACGATTTGTTAAGCTTTGTTGTGACGCTGTGGGTGATCTCATCGCATTCGTGCTCAACGCTCTTGATCTTTTTCGACAACGCGTCGAAATTCTCATCTGAGCCCTGCAAGAGTTCAACGAGAAGCGCCGCAGCCTCCTGTATTTTCGCTGTCATTTCGGAAAACAGGGAAAAATAGTGATCTTCCTTCGGTAAAAAGCTAAAAGCCATTTTCTTGGGTCTCCGCGTTCTTTAGTCTGTAAGCAAGAAACAAATATAACGATAAGCGCGCCCGCTTGTCTATCCGCCAACTGCCTAATTTTGACCTGCCTGTCACCAAATCTAACGGTAGCGGGTCCTACTTTTGCCAATGCGGCTATATTATACTAAACCGTTCCAAATGCAGAGCCGATCGATAACCGCCTGTAACATGTTGTTAACATTTAGTGGAGCTGCTGTACTTTCCGGCGAACGCCGCAATGCCCCATATCCATCCAAGTACCGGTTGCGGAACCACGTTGTATTAATCCGCGACAAGGTTTAAAGTCGTAAAAATAAGGATTTCACAGAACACAGAACATTATGATCAGACATAAATTTGGCAAACGGATTTTCGCGGCGGGACTTATCGCGGCGATGTGGATTGTGCCTGTCGCGGCGATCGCCCAACAAACTCAGATCACTGCGCCGAAGAATAAATATAAGGTACAGGACGACGTGAAACTGGGCAATGAGGCTGCCAGAGAGGTCGAAAAGCAGTTCCCGCTTATAAATGACAGGGATGCAACTCTCTATATCGAGCGAGTCGGCCAACGTCTGGCTGATGCGATACCGCCGCAATTCAGGCATTCGGAGTTCGATTACCGGTTTAAGTGGGTAAACGCCAGGGATCTAAATGCT
>JBKJJR010000301.1:0-3016 GCA_046597835.1 Pyrinomonadaceae bacterium | reverse complement strand
GCCGGAAATAATGTACGGACCGCATTAAGCGAAGGCGTTGCCGGCGATGCGCTGCCGGTTTTCTGCACGAGAGCCGGCGTACCCGACTGCTTGGCGGAATAATTATCCCTAACGACCTTGATGTCCTGGAGCAACGGCGGGGCCGAATTCTGTCCAAAATCAATGCCTGCCGTCAATAAGAACAATGCGGAAAAGAAGAACCAATTAATTGTTTTTCTTCTAGCTGTTGTCATCGAATTACGAAGGCTTGGATTGGCTAACTGGAAGGCTTTCCGGGCATCTGAAAGCAACACTAACCTAAATATATCATATTTCATTGGGAAGTGTTTAAATTTTTGAATATGCACAATTAATAGCCCCAAAAAGGGTGCTTTCTATGATGACATCCGGCACTCAGGCGATGCATAAAATTAAGCATTAACTAGGGCAGCAAGTGCTTTCCTTTATACACGAAGAAAACCAAAAAAAAATGAAGCATTTTTTAGAGCGACTCGGCGAAGTATTTTTACTTTTTATAGGCGAGAGCGAGGGTGAATTAATCCACAAAATCAATCTGAACCTCATGCGGTATAATTCCTGCTTTATTGCCTTCGTGTAACAGGCGGCGAACGGCTTCGCGGCCGCGGTCTCCGTAGTCGAGCGTGAGGTCATTGACCCACATCGCGACGAAGCGGTCGGCGACCTCGGGTTTCATGTCGCGGGCAAACTGCATCGCATAGGCGAGGGCGTCTTCGCGATTCTCCATTGAATACACGATACTTTCGTGAAGGTGTTTTGAAACTTGCTGCATCAGATCGGGCCCAAGATCGCGGCGGATCACGTTGCCGCCCATCGGCAACGGCAGTCCGGTCTTGTCATGCCACCATTCGCCAAGATCGAGCACTTTGTGAAGTCCGAGTTCGTGATAAAAAAGCTGGCCCTCGTGGATCAGCAGGCCAGCGTCAACTTCGCCGTTTTGCACCGCGTCGATGATCTTGTCAAAGGGCATGACTACATGCTGAAAATCCGCATTGAATATTCTCAATGCGAGATACGCGCTCGTCAGTTCGCCGGGAACGGCAATTTTCATTGAACCGATCTCGTGTACATCCCGCAGTTCTTTTGATACAACGATCGGGCCGTATTTGTCGCCGATGCTCGCTCCATGCGGCAGCAGAGCGTATTTATCGGCCACATAAGCGTAGGCGTGAAATGAGATCGCCGTCACGTCATACACCCCGTTGCGAGCAGACTCATTCAAAGTTTGAATGTCCTTGAGCGTGTGCTCGAACTTCAGTCCTTCAGTTTCGAGTTTGTTCGTAGCAAGCCCGTAAAACATAAATGCGTCGTCCGAATCCGGCGAATGGGCGACAGTGATAGTGCGAATTGCGGGCGTTTTTTTAGCTATTGCGGACATAGATCAAACCTGACAGTGATAAACATTTGTGTCGTAGAAAACCTCTATTTTACCGTTTTCGGAGTGTTTGGCAAAGAGGGAACGCAGCTCGTCTATAACGATGTTGAAATTTGGGTCTGTCTCGTTTGGCATATATGAAGCAGAAAGCATCCTGCCCTTGAGTCCTTCAAAATCAAAAACCTGTTGGTTTGAAAATGTCGCCGAGCCGTATTCTTTTTGAAAAAAATCGCCAATCTCGTTCGCATCGATATTCTCGTGCCGGACGTTGCCGTAATCGTACGCATATTTGAGCAAAAACGCTTCGTATTCGATGAGAAACGGTGTCGTGTTCAACTGCCGCTCATTCCAGATGAGGACAACTTGTCCACCGGGCTTTAGTATCCGCTTGAACTCAGGCCGCGTTTTTTCAGCGTCGAACCAATGGAACGCCTGCGCCGCGACGATCATATCGACTGAGGCACGTGGCAATGTAGTAACGTCCGATGTGCCATCAACGGGTGTGAAATTTGAAAAAGCAGACAGAAATTCTTCAGCGGCGGCGCGCATAGCTGCGTTCGGCTCAACGCCGGAGACGCAATTGCCATTTTCGAGGAACAGTTTTGTCGAAATACCCGTTCCACAACCAACATCGGCGATAACAGATTCCTGAGTCAGACCGCAACGCGCTTCGAGGTAGCCAATTATCTCGCGTGGATAATGCGGACGGTACTTGACGTAATTGGCTACGCGGGTTGAAAAACGCTCAACTGTGTCAGTCATAAGAATTTTTTAACGCCAAGTCGCAAAGACGGCAAGTCGCAAAGGAAACAACAATTTATACCAAGATGCTTTCTACTTATCTTTGCGTCTATTGCACCTTCGCGTCTTTGCGTTAAATTTCTTCTGTCACTTCCTCACCAGTCCACTGCGACTTTTTGGAATGTGGAATATCAAATTGATCCAAAATGCGAAAACACAGATGCTCGACCAGATCGTCGATCGTTTTCGGGCGATGGTAAAAGCCCGGACTGGCCGGCAGAATATGTGCGCCGGCGTGTGTCAGCTTCAGCATATTTTCGAGATGAATTGCGTTATAAGGCGTTTCGCGCGGCACAAGCACCAATTTCCGCCCTTCTTTCAAACAAACGTCAGCCGCCCGATGGATAAGATTTGTTCCTGCTCCCGAAGCAATCGCACCCATCGTTCCCATCGAACACGGCACGACGATCATTCCCGCTTGCTTGTTCGAACCCGACGAAGGCTTTGCCGCAAAATTATCGAGCCGCCAAAAACGTATTAGTTTCGAATCCGCAGGCAAACCGAGCCAGGCGTTGATCTTTGCAGTATCAGTTTCCTTCAGATTCGCACCCATCTCGACTTGCGCAACCGTCACTGCCGTGCCAGAAATAATCAGATTTATCGTCTCGACAACGCCGCTCGCCGCGAGAAGCTGCAATGTCCGGTGAGCATAGATCGTGCCCGAAGCACCCGTGATCGCAAGGGTTAATTCCATTTATTTAAATATATCTTATTTTTTAAGACAAGTAATAAAAGAGGATAACCTTTACAACCAAAAGGGTTAAAATATACTCATAAACAAAGACTTATGTTTAGTAAAAATACTTTTTTAGGCCATTTTTT
>JBKJJR010000082.1:0-3167 GCA_046597835.1 Pyrinomonadaceae bacterium | reverse complement strand
AGGGAAAAGGCCGGTTATCTGAAAGAAAACGCCCGCTGTCAGTCCTGCGGCTATCTGCACGACAACAATATTTCCTGTGATCTTGAGGTCAATTATCCGGCGAAACTGGAATCAAACGGGAGAAAGATCTCATTTACGCGCGAAGAATTGATCGAGCTTTTGAGCCAGGCGGCCAAATTGAGTTAAACTAATTGGACTTTCTTATTTTTACAGACATCTTCAGGAGCAAAACTAAATGCAAGAAGCATTAGGAATGGTTGAAACAAAGGGTTTGGTGGCGACGATCGAAGCCGCCGATGCAATGGTCAAAGCTGCAAATGTTCAGCTTATCGGCTATGAAAAGATCGGCGCGGGTTTCGTAACGGCCATAGTTCGCGGCGACGTAGCGGCCGTAAAAGCCGCGACTGATGCCGGAGCAGCCGCTGCTCGGCGCGTTGGCGAGCTTGTCAGCGTTCACGTCATACCGCGCCCGCATTCGAGCGTTGACGAAACACTACCAGTCGTTAAAAAATAGTGGTCGGTTGTCAGTTGTCAGTTATCGGAAAAGTGTTTTCCGCTGGCAACCGGCTACTGACTACTGACAACCGAAATGATAATCGCACGCATAATCGGCACGGTCGTGTCCACGCAAAAAGACGAACGCCTTAAAGGGAAAAAGCTGCTCATCGTCAAGCCGATCAATCTCGACGACACTGACCAGAGCGGCTATGTTGTTTCCGTTGACACGGTCGGTGCGGGCTTTGATGAAAAGGTGATCGTCGTAAGCGGTTCATCCGCCCGCATGGCCGATGGCAACAAGGATTGCCCGGTCGATTCCGCAATAATCGGCGTTATAGATGAGATCGATTTTACTTAATATTTAATTAAAAGGTGAGTGACATGAAAAACAAACTGCAGTTTATTTTGAGTTTCATATGCCTGGCCACAGCGGGGTTCATTGCACAAGCGATCCATGCTCAGGGAATAGGTGACCGAAACCGGCCAGCCGGACGCGGCACATATAAAATCGTCGGTAAGGTTTATCTCCCAGACGGACGGCCAGCTCAGGACGTGACCGTTAGTGCGAGCGGAGCCGAGACAAGCGGCCTATCCGCAAGGACCGATATAGATGGAGCATTCGTTCTTCCGGGATTATCGTCCGGCAATTATACCGTTGCTGTTCGCTCATCCGGTTATCAAACTGAAACGGAGTTTGTGACTATTGCCGAGGGAACGATCTCAGGACAGTCGTTTCAATTTGCATTTCATCTGAGGCCGCCCGGCCAGCCAAAACAGGATGCACGTTCAGAGAATCCCAATCTAAAAGGCGTGCCAAAGTCTGCAGTTGCAAAATACGAAAAGGGACTTGAACTTTTAGCAAAAGGCGATGCAAAAAGCGCAATACCATTGTTCGATGAGGCAATTTCCGCATATCCAAATTTTGCCGCGGCTTATTATGAAAAAGGAGCCTCGCTGTTGAAATTGAATGACCTTGATAAGGCTGTCGAAGCTTTTGTAAAGGCGCTCACGATAAAGCCCGAATACATTGAGGCAAAATACGGTTACGGGATGGCGTCCTTTCAAAAGAAAAACTACGAAGTTTCGGAAGCGGTTTTTCGTGATGTGCTGAAGCAAAAAAACGATATGGCCGAAGCCCATCTGAATCTGGGCATTTCGCTGTTTTACCTTAAGAACGGAAACGAGGCAGAAAGCGAACTAAGGGCCGCGATCGCCGCAAAAGGGGGCGAAAAGCTTGCGTTGGGTCATCTGTATCTTGGCCAGATCTACATAATGAAAAAGCAAAATGCCGATGCTGCGGCTGAGCTGCAGAAATATGTAGACCTTGCTCCAAAGGCTCCGAACGCAGAGAAGATCAAGGCGACGATTGCCGATCTTAAGAAACAGTCCTGAATGCAAATCGCACGCGTCATCGGCACCGTAGTTTCCACAATAAAAAACCCGTCGCTCGACGGGCGAAAGTTTTTGATCGTGCAGACCCTCGACGCCGACCTGAAGCCAAAGGGCTCACCGACGGTCGCACTCGATGCCGTCGGAGCCGGTGAGGGCGAATTAGTCTTTTGGTGTCGAGGCAAGGAAGCATCCTTTCCTTTCAAACGCGACGAAACGCCAACGGACTGCACGATAGTCGGGATAATCGACTCGGACGCACATGTCTTTCAAAAGTCTTGAAAGTCTTGACGGGACTTCCGAGACTTTCGAGACTGACCAGACTTTTATGTTGCTTGCACGCGTAATTGGAAACATCGTCGCTACGCAGAAAAATCAGCGTTACGAGGGAACCCGCGCCATGCTCTGTCGCCAGATCACGCCCGAGGGAGCGGATATGGATTACACCTGCATCGCGCTTGATTCGGTCAACGCGGGGGAGGGTGACACAGTGCTTATTGTCCAGGAAGGCTGGGGGGCCTCAACCGCATCGACGGCCAAGCCGGGAGCCGCGATCGACTCCGCCATCGTCGGCGTTGTTGATTATATAGATCTCACCGACTAGATCCATTTTTAAACTCTAAGATGACATCCCAAGAGAGGACTAACAACAAGCCTGAACCCGCTGCCCTGTTTGCGGCCGTTGAGAAATTGAACCACCGGCTCGATAAGCTCGAAATCTCGTCCGCTCCGCAACCAACGTTCCGCGTTTCGGGTATGCCGGATCCAAGCCTCGACAAATTCAACATCGCCGAGGCCGTTGCTGACAGCATTTTCTCGCATTACAAAAAAGAAAAGGCCTGCCAGTTTGAGCCCGACAAGCCTTGTGATCACTGTTCGATGTGCAATTCGCGCGGCTTCTAACTATTTCGCCGGTTTCCTGAGTGTATTTGCATCACCGACGCTTGGAACAGATTTTGCGGCAGGGTCAGCCTGGAAGTACGGCTCTTCCTTGAACCCGAGAAGTCCAGCCGTCAACACCGCCGGGAAAGAATTGCGAGTCGTATTGTAATCATTGACGACTTTAGAGTAATCTTGCCGCGCGATATTGATTCGATTCTCCGTGCCTGACAGTTCATCTTGTACCTTCATGAAGGCATCGCTCGATCGAAGCTGCGGGTAGCTTTCAGTAAGGCTCAGGAGCCGACCGATGGTTCCGCCAAATGTATTATTGGCGTCCATTACGGCTTGTTTTTGTTCAGGTGATTTGTCGCCTGCCGCACCTGCGGGAGCCGCTTTTG
>JBKJJR010000079.1:0-9025 GCA_046597835.1 Pyrinomonadaceae bacterium | reverse complement strand
TGGCCGTGTCGAAAGATGCCGCGTTCAGCATAAATCTACAAGGCACAAAGAATGTCAACGACCTCGTCTGCTCGGTAAAAAATCTGCATAGATACAATTACGTTTCCACGTGTTACGTGGCGGGAAAGCGTGAAGGGCAGATACTCGAAACCGAACTCGACCACAAAGACGATTTTCGCAATTTTTACGAAGAGACCAAGTACCTTGCCGAAATCGAGGTCGAAAAGCTCAAAGGTGCACTGCCTGTAACAATATTTCGACCGGCGGTAGTGGTAGGCGATTCCGAGACCGGCGAGACGACAAAATATGACGGGATATACTACCTCATCAATTACCTGCGCAAGGCTCCATGGCTGCTTCGCGCGATGAACGTCGGCAACGACCAAGTGCGGCTCAATTTGGTACCGGTCGATTTTGTCGTCGAAGCGATGGCTCTGCTCGGCAGAGACAAGCGCGCCCGCGGAAAGACGATAGCGCTTGCCGATCCTAACCCGCTGACGACAGGTGAACTTTTTGATGCGATAGCGGTAGAGTTGACCGGCAGAAGATCAGAATTCAGCCCGCCTTCACGCCTCGCCGAGTGGTTTCTCAATACGCGTGTCTCACCTGTTATCACAGGACTTCCACATCACGGCGTGCCCTATTTCTTCATCTCGCAAACCTACGATACGGCCGTTGCCAATGAGCTGTTCGCTCCGCACGGTCTCGCCTGCCCGCAATTTCAGGATTATGTCGGAAACTTGCTGGATTTTGTTGAGGAAAACCCAAGCCTGTAATTCTCAGCAAGAGCGTACCTATTGACTAATTCAGGCATCAAACGGTCACTTAATGAAGATCTTTTTGCTATTTATCAGATCAGCCGGTTTAGTTTGTTTCTCGATCATTTGTGTTGCTGTATCTATCTCAGCCCAGAGCGGTCGTGTGCAGCAGACGCCTACGCCGCCTCGCGATGATGACACGGTTCGCGTTTCTACTGAAGAGATCAAGCTCAACGTGCTCGCCTTTGACGAGAAAGGCGAATTTTTCCGCGATATGACTGCCCAAGACCTCGTTATCACGGAAAACAACGTACTCCATCAGCCTGCGAGCGTCCGACGTTTACCCGCGAACGTCCTCATCGTGATGGACACCGGCGGCGAACTGCGAAGCGTCAAGTCACTCGAAAAAACTCGTAATGTTGCTCGTGCCGTGAGCGAGGCTTTGGTGCCCGGCGATTCTGTTGCCGTTATGCAATACAGCGACAAAGCCGAGATCGTTGGCGAATGGACTAGCGACAAAGGCCAAATGTTGGCTGCGATAAAGCGTACTAAATTTGGCAGAAGGTCGGCTTTTGTTGATGCTCTGCGATTAGCCGCCGATTACCTGAAAAACGGCTCGCTCGAAAACAAGCATTTGATCCTCATCACGGACGGAACCGACAGCAACGGGCGCACGTCAGCAAAATTCGAAGCCTTTCAGCGGCTGCTTGCGACTGACATAAGCATCCACGTCCTTAGTTATACGTCGTTAGAGGTCGTCGATATCGAACCTCGTACGAAAGCAATCTCGAATTCACCACCGCCAAAAGCGCTGCCTGACGAGGTTGCTGCCCAATTGCCCAACGGAGCCCGCGACGCGGCGACGGCTCCCAAATTCAAGACCATCAATCTCGACCGCTCTCTGATCCGCCGATTAAAGGCCCGCAAGGCAGATCTGGAAACCAGCCGGCAACAACTCGAAAAACTGGCGGAAAACACAAACGGCGAATTTATCCTGCCCGACAGCATTGACGAAATGATCGAAAAATCGGCACTCGTCGCCCGCATGATCGATTCGACCTATGTAGTCACGTATGTGCCAAAAATTCCGGTCGTCGAAACCCGAGGCATCGCCGAGCGCAACATCGACGTTACTTCAAAACGACCCGGCCTCATCGTTCAGGCACGGCGAAAACTCGTCATAAACACCGCAAAGAAATAGCTGCCCGGATAGCGTACCGCGTGTCGCAACGATTTTTTGTACCCGCTGTACCACTCGTGTACCACTCTTGGGTGGTACACCCGAACTCACCATTTTTATTGAAGTTACGAGCGTTTTTCGCCTCCGTTTCGCGGTTTTCGAAAAAAATGAGCCACATTGTGCCACAAAACTCGTAAATCCAGCAAATAACGATGTTACAGCGTTGCACATTGTTGAGACGCCGCGATCTTCGGTGGAACATCGTCATGTCCAAAGTCCCAAAACCAAATTGTCAAATATCCTGACCGGAGATATAAAGCACAGGTCACAGCTCATTATACGAAAACTTGCTTAAAATGTTCAAGGTATTATTTGTGCAACAGACGCGACGAAAGTGTACAAACCCGAATATCTTCGAACAATTCATCGGTAAATTTCGTTACAACTAAACATAGGGCCAATACCATCGGAATGGCGGCATTAATTTTATTTTATTTGGAGGATCATCTGATATGTCGGATTTTGAAACAGAAGTGAAAAGAGCGGAAAAGGAACTGGAACAGGGACTCATTCCTGTGGGTAACGGCGGAGACAGTGTAACTGACGATGAATTTTTAGGAGATCTGAAAATGCAGGCACAGGAATACGGACAAAAGATCCAGGATGCGGCCGCCAAGGCCAAAGATTTTGCAAACGAAACATTTGCGACGGCCGGCGACAAATTTAAGGAGATACAGGGCAAAGACCCCAAGGAATTGGTCGAGGATGCAAAGGAATTTGCCCGGCAAAAACCCGGCCAGACCATCCTGATCTCAGCAGCGGTCGGCCTCGTATTGGGATTGCTGTTTCGCGGCGGCAGAAAGTAAAATCTTACCTTAAATTTTAAAAATGGGCTGCCCGATTACATAAATTAGTGTGTCGGGCAGTTTTTTTTGATTTTGGTGAATAAAATGGATGCCGTTTGGTATATGTTTTACATAAGGAAATTTATGTTTTCACTATACAACTTTTTGTTTTATTTCGGCCCCATCCCTGCCTCATATCGTCCTGCTGTTTTTCTTCTCCCATTCCTTATTATTTTTTCAGCGACGGCTCGTGCCGATGTCACCTTTACCTCATCGCTGGACGGATTTCAGCAGATCCAGCCTAATTCATCCCCTGCTGCGGGAACAGGGACGGTGATACTCAATGCGGCTGAGAATCAAGTCACGGTTACACTTTACCTCGCGGGTTTGACGAGTGCCGGAACCACGGCTGTAATCCGGAAGGCATCGCGTGGAAATTTGGGGCCTAGCGTATTTTTTCTGCCAAATGGCAATTTCAGTCAGAATTTTGCCGTGACAACGGCGCAGGCTGCTGACCTAAAAAGTGGTTTATGGTATTTCAATGTAGGCACGGCCAATTTCCCGGCGGGTGAGCTTCGCGGGCAGATCGAGGCGCTTGACGCCCCGGCGTTTTTGGGTTTATCGGCGTGGTATCGGGGCGAAGGAAATGCGTTAGATTCTTCTGTATTCACCAATAACGGCAGTGTTCAAAACGAAGCCACATTTGCCGACGGGAAGATCGGCACCGCGATGAGTTTCGACGGCGTCGACGATTTTGTCCGAGTTCCAAGTTCGGCATCGCTCAATATACCGTCGCAGATCACGGTTCAGGCGTGGCTTCGCCCGTCGAGCACAGGCAACGGAGTAATAGTTGATAAACACACACCCGGCATCATAGACGGCTACGCGTTCGATCTCGTAAATGGCAGGCCACGCTTGGTCCTTGGATTATCAGGCTTTCAAAGTCCGACGGTTTTGACACCCAATATCTGGACGCATGTAGCAGCCGTCTATGACGGCGGTAATATCCGTATCTATGTCAATGGAATTCAAAACGGAGTGAGCACGGCAATAACCGCTAACGGATTTGGTAATTCGCAGCCGCTGACGATAGGGGCAAATTCGACTACAACCGAAGGGTTTTTCGGCGGTTTGATCGATGAGCTTCAGATAACAAGCCGCGCGCTTTCATCCGCTGAGATCACGGCGGCCTATAAATCCGTCCCGTTCACGTTTTCAAACGGCGCTCTAGATACGTCGTTCGGTTCAGTCGGAATTTTGACGACGGCAATCGGTGGCGGCAACGACATCGCTCAGGCCGTGGCCGTTCAGCCGGACGGGAAGATAGTCGTCGCCGGATATAGTTTCAACGGAGCGAATAACGATTTTGTGGTGGTTCGTTATAATCAGGACGGCACGCGGGACATAACATTTGACGGCGATGGGATCGCGACAACCGATGTCGGAGCAAGCAATGATGAAGTTTTTGCCCTTGCGTTGCAGCCGGACGGCAAGATCATCATCGGCGGCGAAACCGCGAACGGCACAAATCTCGATATAGCCCTCGTCCGCTTTAATGCTAACGGATCGCTCGACACGACGTTTGACGGCGACGGCATTGTGACAACCGCCGCCGGCCCCGGCAACGATCTTATTCGTTCGATAGCCGTCCAAGCCGACGGCAAGATAGTAGCTGCCGGGACGGCTTCAAACGGGACAAATAACGACCTTGCGGTTGTCCGTTATGAGTCGAATGGATCGCTTGATACGGGTTTTGACGGTAATTCCGGCACAGGCAACGGCATTGTTACGACTCCCGTCGGCACGGGAAACGATATTGGCTACAGCGTAGCAATTCAGCGGGACGGCCGGATCGTTGTCGCGGGTTACTATGCATCCGTCAGCACCGGCAATGACACTGCATTAGCTCGTTATGAGGCAGACGGTCGGCTCGACACGACATTTGGAAGCGGCGGCATCGCAACGGCGGCATTCAGTCCTGACACTGACGAAGCACTTGCGATGACGCTCCAGAGCGATGGAAAGATCGTCATCGCCGGATGTATCCGCAACGGAGGCCCGAACGATTATCTGACCGCCCGCTTTAACCAGAATGGAAGCATCGACACTTTGTTTGGCACAGGCGGACGGACGATAATACCGTTTAGCAGCCTCCTCGATATCGCTCTCGGCGTTGCGGTTCAAAACGATGGTCGAATCGTCGCTGTCGGATTTGCAAGCAACGGGGTAAACAATGATTTTGGCGTGGTCCGTCTCAACCCTGACGGTATGCCGGATGCGAGTTTTGGAGTTGGCGGACGGCTGCTGACGCCACTTGGCACAAGCACCGACAACGCAAATGCGGTTGCTGTGCAGGAAGACGGCCGCATAGTAGTGGTCGGCCGAGCTATTGTCGGTGCAACTGCCGATTTCGGCGTCATCCGTTATGGTTACGGCACGAATGCGAATGTAAATGATGGTTTTTTCAGCCTGAATGCGCGGACAGCGATCAGATTTGACAATGCTTATCGAGGCGGAACGAGCATGGTTACGCAGGTCAATTCAGATGCTCTGCCTCCGATCCCAAACCGCTTGTTCTACATCGGCGCGCCACGGACAATACGCACTTCAGCTCTTTTTTCAGGCAATGCGGCGGTGAAATTGACTTTGCCCGATAGCATCGGCCAAACCAGCTTTGACGCCGCACAGATAATGCAATTCGAGGATGGCTTGTGGGTTGATAAAACAACCGAATCGCCGCCGCGAGATTTCGCTTCGCGTTCCCTATACGCCCGTATTTCGTTGTCGTCACCGATCGCTATCATCACTAAGATATTTCAGCCGGTCGGAATCACAACCGTTTCCGGCAGACTGTTCAATGCCAACGGCAAGGGCGTAGCAAATGCATTACTAACGGCCACAAACCAAAACGCCGAAAGGGTTTATACCTTATCGAATCCATTCGGCTACTATCGCTTTCGGGGCCTGTTGACAGGGCGGAACTACGTTATTAACATTGCGTCAAAACGCGTTCAGTTTGCGCCGCTGTCTATATCTGTAAACGAAGACCTAACCGATATAAACATCACTGCCCGATAATTTGTGTACTCTGTTTTCGTCAAAAGCAAAGGCCATCCGAGAACCTTTGCAGGTTAACGGATGGCCTTTTGTATTACCACAAGAAGTCTCTAGACCTGATCGTGGATCAGGCGGCGGGTTTGGTCGCCGAAGAGGACATCGATCTTTTGGGGTTCGATGACGGCGGTTACTTCGCCGAGGCCGAAGGTGCTGTGGTTCATCGCCTGGCCTTTGCGATATTTTCGCATACGATCGTAGGGCGAAGAGTTTTTACCTTTGCCCATAGCGATCGAGGATTTTACGCCGCGCGTGAAATTGCTGACTGTTTCGCAGGTTTCACACATTGCGCTTGATATTTTGCCCTGTTTTGTTACGCTCTTGACTTTGTGAATCTGCTCAATATCGCATGCCGAGCACATCATCTCGAGGGTTTGATCTACTGTATAAACTTCGCCTTTGGCTTTGACTGCCATAGATTTTCCTCCTGAACGACCGCGACTTAATTCGCGGCCATTATTCAATGTAAAAGCCCTAGCTTACCTACGGGCGACTAACACTATCTGCTGCGTCGCGGGCCGAAAGAACGAAATGTTCTTTTGGCCGGCACAGCATATTTCTTTGCCGGGGCGGAAGATGCCATTGTGTGGCCGCCGAAATCAGGCAACACGATACGCTCTACCTTTTGACCGGTTAACTTCTCGATGGCACGCATCGAATGTTCCTCGGCTATCGTAAACAGCGTGATAGCCCGTCCTTTTTGACCCGCGCGTCCCGTACGGCCGATGCGGTGAACATAATCCTCGGGCGCTTCGGGTATATCATAGTTTATCACATGTGACACGGAATCTATATCAATGCCGCGGGCAGCGACGTCGGTCGCTATCAAAACGGTCGTATGGCCCGATTTGAAGCTTTTCAGAGCGGCTTCGCGCTGCGACTGCGAGCGGTCGCCGTGGATGCGGTTCGATTTGTGCTCACGCTTTTCGAGAATGTGTGCGAGGCGGTCGGCACCGCGTTTTGTGCGTGTAAATACAAGCACGCGGTCAAAGTCTTCTTTATCGAGCAGGTCGAGGAGCAGCGGCATTTTTGATTGCTGAGCGACGGGATAAGCCGTCTGTTCGACAAGAATGGCCGCGCTGCCACGCTTGCTGACTTCGATAGAAGTAGGATCTTTTAGCATTGCATACGCAATATGCTCGATCTCAGGCGACATAGTTGCGGAGAAGAAGAGCGTCTGACGTTTTGCCGGGATGACTTTAGCGATACGCTTGATCGACGGCAAAAAGCCCATATCGAGCATGCGGTCAGCCTCGTCCAGAACCAAATGGGTCAGGCCGCTGAAATTGATCAGCCCCTGATCCATAAAATCGATCAGCCGGCCCGGCGTCGCGATAATGATATTTGCGCCGCGTTTCAGGCTGTCCATTTGGCGCTTGTACGCCGCGCCGCCTATGATCGCCGTGCAAGTAATGCCCTTAGGAGCGAACTCACGACAAGCGGCCTCGGTCTGGTTGGCAAGCTCACGCGTCGGCGAAAGAATGAGAACCCTGGTTCCCGGTTTGCCTTTGTTATCGCCGAGCATTTGAAGTATCGGCAGCAGAAAAGCCGCCGTTTTGCCGGTGCCGGTCTCGGCACAAGCCATGATATCTCCGCCCTGCAAAAGGACCGGAATTGCCTGTTTTTGAACGGGTGTAGGCGTTGTGTAACCCAATTGCTCGCACTTATCCGTAAAATACGGCAGCAAGCCTAGTTCTTTAAAAGTCATTTGTAATTAAATTCTCTATCTACTGAAGACGCATTCTGCGTTATCGCGGGCAAACCTATAGTTCACCTAAAGCCATCACTGTGGGTACTTGAGTGCGCACAGTACGACTGCTGAATATTTCTTCGGGATGTAATAAGAAGCTACTAACGCGGCGTGATCTTCAGTGAAACGGTAGCAAGGAAGGAACAGCGTTCGAGGGTTCACCTATTTCGGGAACCTCTTCTAACAGTTATTAACGAACCGTTTCTCGAACTATCTATTACACCTAAACATATAGGCGAGTTTACCGTCGATGAATGAGATACGGAATTATCAAACCATGAGACTAGCGCGTCTATGGATAAATAGCAAGCTAATTATTACGAACCCATTCTGCCGCGACTTCTTTCGACGTTCGTTTCTTGCCATCGACTTCGTAGTTTAGGCGGCGCATCTGATCGGTTGTAATCGAGTTTTTTAGCTTTTCAAGAGTAGCACTGAGCGTCGCCGCTGTATTTTGTCGAGCAATGAAAACCGCCTGATACGGCGGGAAGTAGCTTTTGTCGTCCTCTAGCTGAACGAGGTCGAGGGCGGCGATGAGGCCATCGGTGGAGTTGCCGGCGATGATGTCGAGCGAGCTTGATGCGAGAGCATTGTAGGTGAGCGAGAGGTCCATTTCTTTTGGCTGTTTAGCGAAATTAAACCCGTACGCTTTCGCAAATCCCGCGTAACCATCGGCTCGCGACATAAAATCTTGGCCGAATCCGGCCTGCCAATCTTTGGCAAATGGTGCGGCTTCGGAGATCGTTTTCAGGTTATTCTTACGTGCGACATCGCCGCGAACGAGGATCGCAAAATCGTTTGAAAAACCAAGCGGCGGGCTGACGGTAAGTTTGAATTTATCGGCGTACTCGGCCTTGGTCTGATCGTAAACTGCTTGCGGGTCGGTAATCGGCGCGTGTTTTAAAATCGCGGTAAATGCCGTGCCGGTGTATTCGGGATAGACGTCGATCTGTCCGTTCAATAAACCTTCGTGGGCGAGATTGCCTCCGAGTTCGAGTTTGCGTGTCACCGTAATACCTTGTTTCTCCAGCGTTTGAGCAAGTATTTCGGCAAGAATAATTGATTCGGTAAAATCTTTCGAGCCGACGATGACCTTTTGCTGAGTGCCGTCTTCATAACTCGAATTGGAACTTTCAGATTTGAAATTCGAAATATAACCAACACCGACAATGGCTGTGAGAACAGCGGCTATGCCCAATGCGACAAGTCTTCGACGGGATGCTGCGGAGCGTTCGCTGATCTCGTAACTCTTTTCAAACTGTCCCAAAGCAAAATCGCAAAGCAATGCCAGAGACGCGGCTGCCAACGCACCGGCGAGCAGTAAATTATTATCGTTTTGGCGAAGGCCGCGAAAAATATAAGTGCCAAGTCCGCCCGC
>JBKJJR010000040.1:0-5682 GCA_046597835.1 Pyrinomonadaceae bacterium | reverse complement strand
CGACTGTTCACGACGACTTTTCGACGGCGGGCGTGGCGGGTTCGACCAGCGGGATCGATCTTGTCAAGAAGCCGACGGGTTCGGCGCTCTTCACTCCGACGGGCGGAGGCATCAACTCGGCCTTCATTGCGATGTTGACGGGCCAGATCTCGGACAACTGGATCATTAACGGAGCGCGGCCTTTTGGCTTTGGCAACAGCAGCACGGGTGACAGCTTCGGGCCGGAGACGGATATTCCCGTTAACGGGCCGGGCCTCGCGCTGCCGTTCGCGGAGGATAATTAGGGCGTATCTGAGATCGAACTCAGATACGACCCGGCGGTGATCGACGAAAATTTGTTTTCGATCGATCGCGTAGAGAACCACCCGGCCAACTCCCTTCCTTATGAAGGAGGGGAGTTGACGAGCGGCGACGGGTGGTGAAAGGATTGGGTTGTTCGGAGTACGAATGCCTAAGCCCGCACATTAATGAGGGCGATACATTCCACGTTGAGTGTACCGCCCTCATTAACGTGCGGGCTCATGAATAGAAAGTACCGTCCCAATCAGCCGTTGACGGCAGAAATGTTAGGGCGCTCCGGCTTCGGCACCTCGTTTGGGCATGTACATTATGCGGGAACAGTTTTCGCAGACGACGATCTCGTCGCCTTTTTTGACGTTGAGCTGAACTTGCGGGCGGAGATGTATATAGCATGCGCTGCACGCTCCGCCGACTACCTCGGCGACGGCTATGCCATCGCGGCTTCGTTGAGCTAGCCGGTCGTAGATCGATGCGAGGCGTGCAGGCAGGGTCGCAAAAGCCGTTTCGCGATGCTTTGTCTCAGAATTGAATTCGGTCCGCTCTATCTTGAGGGCCGCGTCAAATTCGGCGAGGGCTGCTGCGCGCTTGGCATCAAGGGTCTCGATCTCTTCCGCTCGTTCCTCGAGTTCTTTTTCGACGGCCTCTAGCGATTCCATAGTTTCAACGATCTGCGTTTCAAAGCCGCCGATCTGCTTTTGCAGAGCGTCGGTCTCGCGCATGGCCGTCTCGTATTCCTTTGAGTTTTGAGCGTGCTTTAGATTCCGGTCGGCGCGTTCGAGGTATGTTTTATTCTCGGCGATCTGTTTTTCGAGATCCCCCCGCGTTGCCGTAAGATTGTCACGCCGCGTCTGTATTTCGCGGATAGAAAAGGCGTGCTGTTCAAACTCCTGTTCGATTTCCGCACGCCTCGCTTCCGATGTCTGGATAGATTGTTTTAACCTGCGAAGGTTAGTATCTGTCTTTTGAAGTTCTATCAATTTATCGAGGTCTGCGATCACTTGTGAATTACTCCTAGGGTTGTAGAAAGTTAAACTTTAATAATATCGCAACTTTCCTCGATGACCAAGAGCAGAAATAACTTCCGTCATTTTTCCAGAAGCAGGTCCAGATGACGTCGGAACTCGCCGCTGTCAATGACATCGCTTTCGTTTACAACCCAATTTGGCGAGGTTTTCCCCTGGACGAGCCGCAATTCAACCCGCTTTTCCGGCATCCCGAAATGCGTGAGCCGCGCAAAGGCCAGAGCCTGAGCACGCATAATGCCATCATTTGGGGTGCGCGTCCAACCCGCCTCAACGGTGAAACATCTCACTCCGTGAGAAATGCGAACTAGCGTACCGACCATATTTGAATTACCGTCGGCAAAATTGTGCGGCTCTTCACGCTCAACGATCATCATCGGGTGATCGCGGTTCGCCTGACCCGCGAACTCTAAGATCGTATCGACTAGCCAGCCGACGCCGATGCTGCGGATCGTGTCGTTGGCCGCCTTGAGACGGAGGTATTCGGCGATGTCGCTTTGTCCTGATTGCCGGGCGTTTACGGCGGCCTTGTCCAGCATTTCCGACCAGACCTGATCGAGTTCGGTCATAATGCGAGGATAGGGCTCATCCGGCTAAAAGGCAATTTCGTGGTATTATTTTGCAATCGAGGGCGCTTTTTTATGAGATCTTTGACGGCCATTTTTCTTTGTATTTCGTTCGCTTCTGTTGCTTTATCACAGTCACAAAAACCTGGATCAGCACCGCAAAAGTCCACATCGGCCCGACCGGCATCGACGCCGGCAAAAAAATTGAACGAGCAAGTGGCATGGGATAATGCCATCGCTGTCGCCGATGCGGTCAAGCGGATCGCGGCGCTCAGAAAATTCGTTGAGATGTTCCCTAGATCAACGAATAGTGCTAAAGCGCACATACTCATCTCTGTGGGCGAGGCCGATCTCGGGAACGAACGATTGGCCGCCGGTGACATGCAAGCGGCAGCGTATCATTTAAAGGCAGCGGTTAAAGACGCTCCAAAGCCTGTTCCCGTAAAGCTATTTACCGAAACGCTATTCAAATTTCCAGCCAATCTTTATTTTCGGGGCCTGCGTATTGAGGCACTAGAAATCACAACGGCACTTGAGGATAAGGCCGCGACTAATTCAGGCCAATTGCTGAATATCGCAGCGTTTTACATAAGCATCGAAAATGGCTCTGAAGCGAGACGCGTGTCTGAAAATGTGATCAAGATCGATCCCAATTCTTCTGCGGCGTATCAAACTCTCGGCCTCGCGAATCGTCTAGAGTTCAGGCTTAAGGAATCCGCGGCGGCGTACGCGAAGGCTTTGGAACTCGAGCCGGATTCGCTCGCGGCCCGGCGAGGCCTTGCCGAAATGAAACGCTCGCTCGGGCTGCCGGACGAAGCAATCGCCCTCTATCGCGAAATCCTTTCTAAGGACGATGTGAATTTGCCTGCCCGGACGGGATTGATACTCGCTCTCTTTGACGCAGAAAAACGTTCCGATGCTGAAGCCGAGATGAAAAAATCGCTCGATGCAAATCCGGGTAACGTCATTTTGCTTGCCGGTGCGGCATATTGGTATGCCGCTCATAACGAGGGCTCTCAAGCTGCTATTTTCGCGCAGAGGGCTGTTGAATCCGATCCGCGTTTTATCTGGTCGCATATTGCGCTCGCCCGAGGCTATTTGAACCAAAACAAACCGCTGGAGGCCGAACGCACGCTGCTGGCGGCGCGGCGGTACGGCAATTTTCCGACGCTGGAATATGAGATCGCGTCCGCTCGACTTGCTGCCGGTTTATACCGCGAGGCGGCAGAAGAATTGTCGAAAAGTTTTTCAATCAAGGATGGTGTTATTTACGCTAACCTTGGCGGCCGAGTGCCGCTCGAATCAAAAGACTTTAGCGAACTCGTCGGACTTGAACGACGGGCGAGCATTTTTGCTCCGATGGCGGCGGACCATCCTGACAATGCCGCAACGCTTAAGGCATTACTGGAATTTAGGCAGGAATTGGCCGTACCCGAGCCGAAAGCGGATATCGCAGTAAATGCGGCCGAGAGTTTTCTTCGCGGCAACGACAAGATGAAGGTACACCGGCAAATATTTGTTGCCGCCGAACTTTTAGAAAAGAAGATAGCCCTTCCGAACGTGCTTGAAATTGCCAAAGCAGCACCAGCGAGTCTCGAAGCCGGTTTGGATATTGCTAGTCCCGCTACTGCAGTGATGGCAAGCGAATTGTATGAAAGTCGGACAATCGCTGCGGCGGGCGGTCAGTATGTAAACGTGCCTGAAGTGCCAAGGCCCACGCTCCTGGCGGTTTTGCGTGGGCGGGTCGAGGAGATCCAGGGTTGGGCGCTTTATCAAATGGACGACACTGCTCAGGCAGCCATTCATCTGAAACGCTCTGTTGGCGTTTTGCCGATTGACAGCGCGTGGTGGCGTTCGAGTATGTGGCGACTGGGGACAACTCTCGTCGTCAGCGGAAAAGACGCCGAAGCTCTCGACGCGTACATCAAATCGTATAAGAGCAGCGTCCCCAACTCTGTACGATACAAAGCGATCGAAGCCGTTTATAAACGAGTCAACGGAAACACCCTTGGATTGGAAGAAAAGATCGGCGCCGATCCTTCGCCGGCGTCCCTAACGGAGAATGTAGCACAAAAAACCAAGCCGACGGCTGAGATCACGCCTGAAGTCCCGACTGATGCTCCTCTAAAAACTGCACCCGCCCCATCGACGCCGATCCTATCGCCCGAACCTTCTCCTGTTCCCGCCAAAGTCGAACCGCCGCCCGCTGTGGAGGCGAAGGTCGAACCTCCGATCGAAGCGGTTGTAAAGGAAGTTGCTAAACCCGATTCAATGCCGAGGGCGGTGCCGTCTCCTGAAACAGGTACTTCTGCCGCAGCACAAAAATCACCAGAAGAAAAACCAAAAGAAAATGGCGCGAATGAAAAACCGGCGGCGACCCCAAATGAGCTTTTTCCTTCGGTCATCATAACTATCCCCCCGCCGGTGCCCGCCAAACCTAAAAAAACTGAACCGGCACTTTCGCCCACGCCGATTGAAATTAAACCTTGTAAGCTAACCGCGAGCGAAGAGACGATCACATTTGAAAACGGCAGCGGCGATATCGCAATCACCGTCAGACGCGAAGAAGACGGTGACTTGGAAGGCCTGACAGCCATTTCATCCCGTCCGGAAAACATTGCCATCCGCCGCGAAGCGATTGATGGCATTAAGACGCAGGCGCTGTTTGTCGTGCGCCCGCTTAGCAGTAAAAACGGCGAATATCAACTAAGTTTTGAGATGCCATGCGGCAAAAAAGAGGTGGCGATTAAGGTGAGGTAGCCGCGCGTTTCCTTCGGAAATGTTCTGAGCGGCTTGATCGGATCGGAACTATAGCCATGGAGCAAAGAAGCAAAAAGAAAAAAGTATTTGACGGCGTTCGCAGAGGGAAGTCGAAAAAGCTGTGAATAAGCATTCCGAAGCAACCCGCCAGTGCGCCGACCGCGACGTCGCGCCGAAATCCGTGCGATTCTGCAATTGTCTTCAGGCCTTTCCTAAACAAAAAATAAACAAACGCCGAAATACAAATGAAACCGGCGATCCCTGAATCGGCAAGGGTCTGAAGATACTCGTTATGAGCCTGTTCAACGCGAAACATGCCGTTCCAGGTGTCGTATTTTGTGAACGCCACGCCAAAAGCATCAAACCCGGCGCCAAGGAAAGGATGGTCGAGAAAGATCTTCAAAGCTACCGACCAAAAATGCGCTCTACCATTGCTGACTCCGTCCTGTATCCTGGTGGCACCGATGCCGCGAAAAAGCTCGTCGTTCCCGCCAAGTGACAGAACTATGCCTAATATTATTATGACCGCGGCGGCTACGCCTGCGGCTGTTACAACTTTTTGCTGAACGCTGTTTCCTGGTTCTTCATTCGTTCGCTTCTTCGACGATCTGCCCGAAAAGAAATTAAGCAAAGCCACACATACCGCGACCGCAAAGATACCCAGCATTCCGCCGCGGGAGCTTGTCAACACGATCGCAACGCCCATTACGGCAACGGCAATGATAAGCAGTATTTTTTTATCCCTCGCGGTCTTTTTTCCAAACAGAAGGCCGAGGGCGACGCCGGCCGTCATCTCCATAAAGGCGGCGAAATGATGTTGATTTACGAAGGGCCCGAATGGGATCGAAGTTGGCGTATTCCTGAGCCCATATATGCCGTCGGGATTGGCAAGCCGCTGCAGAATACCAAAAAAAGCCATCCCCGCTCCAAAAATGATCACCATAAGAAAAGCCTTTTTCAGTCGGCTTTCATTATTGATAAATGTGAGGCAGGCGGCGAAAAATATTAGGTAAACGACAAGGTGAAGGACGAAA
>JBKJJR010000214.1:0-6287 GCA_046597835.1 Pyrinomonadaceae bacterium | reverse complement strand
TCGATGCCCTCGGCCATCGGCCGCTGGAATGCTTTGCGTCCCGAGATGAGGCCGGTTCCGCCGCCGCGTTTATTGACGACGGCAGTGCGAACCGCGTCGGCCATATCGCTGGCGCCTTTAGACTCGCCGCCCGAATTTATAAGACCGCAGCGGCCCATGTAGCAATTCGCGACCTGATAACGGACAAGGTCGATCGGATTTTCGGTCGTCAGTTTGTCGTAAACCAATTTGTGCGTTTTGCCGTAGCTGCCGGCTTTGTTCATCGCCGTATAGCCGCCGTTGCGTTCCGGCAGTTTCTGCTTGATTATGTCGGCCTGTATTGTTACACCGAGATGATTCGCCTGGCCCGTCAGATCGGCAGCCGTGTGCATATCGCCGTCATCGCCTTTGAATTTTGAATTGCGGAGATAGCACCACAGGATCGTCGCCATTCCGAGTTCGTGTGCATAGGCGAATGCCTCGGCGACCTCGGTGATCTGACGCGTCGATTGATCGGAACCAAAATAGATCGTCGCTCCGATGGCGACTGCACCCATATTGCTGGCCTGCTCGACCGTGCCGAACATCACCTGATCGAACTGATTCGGGTAAGTGAGCAACTCGTTGTGATTGATCTTTACGATAAACGGTATCTTGTGAGCAAATTTGCGGGCGACCGAGCCGAGCACGCCGAATGTCGAGGCGACCGCATTACAGCCGCCTTCCATAGCCAACTTCACAATATTCGCGGGATCGAAATACATCGGGTTAGGAGCAAAACTCGCACCCGCCGAATGCTCGATCCCCTGATCGACCGGCAATATCGACACATATCCGGTCCCGCCCAACCTGCCATTATCGTGGAGTGTTTGCAAACTCCTCAAAACACGAGGGTTACGATCAGAACTCGTCCACACCCGATCGACAAAGTCACCACCCGGCAAACTCAAACTTTCTTTAGGGATAGTTTTAGAAACATGATCCAAAAGCGTGTCGGCCTCATCGCCCAACATCTCTCGAATTTTACCTATATCAACAGACATTTATACTCTCCTAAACTGATAAAATGTATAAAAACAAACTGATTTTGCCGAAATTATAACATATACAAGCCCATTCAATGCATCCCGCCAAGTGATGCGGTGGTTATGTATTAATCTTGTCCCATGTCCCGCTGTCCCAAGTGTCCCGCTGTCCCACGTGTCCCAGATGTCCCATCCGTCCTGCGTGTCCCATATGTCCTAACACTTTTTTGTACCGCTTGTACCACTCTTGTACCACACCCTAGTGGTACAAAATAAATGTTGCAATGATGAGGTTTACGGCTGCATTTTGGCCTTGTGCCGCCGTTTTGGAAAAAAAAGTTTGCCACATTGTGCCACCAAACATGTAACTCTAATAAAGAGTTTAGTTACAGCGATTCGCATTCCCCGGACACGGCGATCTTCGCTGGAATACGCTTAGGTACAATGTCCGTCGGCTGCTCACTGCTCACCGCTTATCAAATATCCCGATCTGCCGATAAACACAGATCACGCCCCATTATACGAAATATTGCACAATATGTTCAAGATATTATCTATGCAATAACCCGACGGCTATCAACTTATTTTTTTTACTGATGGCCCTTTTTCGGGTCGAATCTCGTTTATGTAGTTGAAGTGACATTTATGTCGATTAAAGCTAAAATGAAATTTAAATTTTAAAAGAGGTCAATCTTTCTGGTTCAATTCATCTTATTTGACAGCATTTTTGAGCATATTAAATGAAAACATATATCAAGAAAATAACTCGGACAAGTGTTTTAGTGGCGTTATTGGTAATTGGGTTAGTGGCGGTTTTGGCAATTCTTCCGGCGGTCTTTAAGTCTTTTGCCGGCAGTCAAAATGGCTCTGAGAAAAGGCAGATCAATAGAACTGTCAGCAATGAGAAGGGCATCGAGAATTATGATATTCGCACCGATAAATCGAAAAGAGATGTCTTGCTCGGTTTTCGTCTGCCTGCCCGCAAGAGTGCGGTCGAGATTGCCGACGTTCGAGACCGATTCGTCACGGGCGAAAATTTACTGCGCCAGAGAGTGCCGACTTTGAAGGTTGAATATAATCAAGATATTCGCATCCCCGAAGTTATCGCGCCTGATGTTGAGCAGGGACGCGCTTTTTTGACGAATGCGTCAACCGCGAAGCGTTCGGGCATTCTTCGACAATTTATTTCCGAAAATAATAGTTTGGTCGGCGTTGAAAAAGCGCAGGTCAAGCAGCTTAAGACGACGGCTGATTATACGAACCCCGACGGCAATTTATCGTATGCTCATCTTGAGCAGACGATTAACGGCATTCCCGTATTTCGCGGTGAAATCAAGTCCGGATTTACCAGAAACGGCAAAATGTTTCGCGTGATCAACAATCTCGCTCCGGGTTTGGATTACGCTGATCTTTCAACTGATTTCGGCGATCCGTTTAATGCTGTCAAAGCTGCCGCCGCGAATGTTAACTATGAATTGAAGGGATCGGAATTAAATCAGAACTACGCAATTTCAACCGATCTGAAAGCCGTCTTCGGGATCGGCGATTGGGCGACGACTGCCGAGAAGATGTATTTCCCGACCGAACCGGGCGTTGCACGAACAGCGTGGCGCGTGCTGATCTGGAAGCCGACAACCGCTTATTATGTGATTGTTGACGCCGAAATCGGCACGATGCTGTGGCGAAAAAACATCTCGGACGATCAGACGCAGACGGCGACTTATAACGTCTATACCAATCCGGTGAACATGCTAAATGTTGCGAACAATCCGGCCCCGATAGTTCCGGGACTTAACACCCCGGCGTCCGGTATGCAAGGCTCAGTTATTGCCCGTAACAATGTGACTGTGATCGGGAACGAAGCCCCGAATACGTTCAACAATTTGGGCTGGATGACCGACGGCACGAACGGCGTAAACGGAACGACCGACGGCAACAATGTCGAGGCCGGGCTTGATATAGTCGCTCCTAACGGCGTAGATGCTCCCGTCAGCGGAACTAATCGCGTGTTCAATTTTGCCTACAATCCGGCACCCGGCAATCCTGGTCCTGGCGATGCTCCGACACTTCCGGCCTTTCGTAACGGGGCTGTTACCCAGTTGTTCTATACGACCAACCGCTATCACGATGAAACGTATAAGGTAGGTTTCACAGAGGCGGCCCGCAATTTCCAAACCACGAACTTTACCGGAATGGGCAGCGGCAACGACCGCGTTTCGGCGGAAGCACAGGATTCATCAGGCACAAACAACGCAAACTTCGGTACGCCGGCCGACGGCGGACGCGGTCGGATGCAGATGTATATATTCACCGGGCCGACTCCTGATTACGACGGCGACCTGGATGCCGACATCGTGGTACATGAATTGACGCACGGGTTATCAAATCGTTTGGTCGGCAACGCGTCCGGTCTGTCGAATAATCGCGGGGGAAGCATGGGCGAAGGGTGGTCTGATTTTTACGGACTGTGTTTGCTTTCCAATCCGGCTGATCCGCTCGCGGCAAATTACGTGACCGGCAGTTACGCGACATATTTACTCACAGCTGGCTATACATACAACTATTATTACGGCATTCGCCGCTTCCCTTATGCGGTCAGATCGTACACGGGTGGGCCGGGCAACCTACCCTTCAACCCTCTTACCTTTGCCGACATCGACCCGGCCCAGGCGAATCTTACTGATGGTGCTTTTGCTGCCAACCCGACATTCGCTGGAAATGCTGCGACCGAGGTTCACAACGCCGGTGAGGTTTGGGCGGTAGCTTTATGGGAAGTTCGCGCCCAACTCATCACTCGGCTTGGCGGAGCAGCCGGAAACCTCAAGGCCCTACAACTCGTCACCGACGGCCTAAAACTAACGCCGAACGGCCCCAGTTTCATTCAGGCCCGTGATGCCATCATCGCAGCGGCCAATGCAACGGCGGCAGCTGATATCGTAGACGTCCGTGAAGGATTTCGTATCCGCGGGATGGGTTTCGGAGCGCAGGACAATAGTCCCGCTGTGGTCGAGTCATTCGCCTTACCGAATGTTAATTTGACCGATCCTTTTACTGTCAGCGACGCGCCGGGCAACAATAACGGATTTCCCGAACCAGGCGAAAATGTATTGTTAAGCATTGCGGTTCAAAATACGACGGGAGCGACCATAAACAATGTGATGGTAAACGTTAACGGTGCAGCAAATGTCTCCTACGGGAACATTGCGCACTCGGCGACCGTGACAATGCAGATTCCATACACGATTCCGGCGAATACGCCGTGCGGCAGTTTGGTTTCCGTTGCGATCAATATAAGCAGCGCAGCAGGAACCCAAACACCGCAGACCCGTTCGTTCAGAATTGGCGTCCCGCAATTCGGCAGCGCAACTCAAAACTTCGACGGTGTTACGGCTCCGGCATTGCCGTTGGGTTGGACGCAGACGAACAGCGGCGCCAACACCGGTTGGGTAACTACGACGACCAATGCCGTAAGCACGCCAAACTCTGTCTTTTCGCCGGACCCGTCAACAAATGGCGAGGCGATTTTGGAAACATCGGCAAATATCACTTCAGCCACAGCCCAACTCTCGTTCAGCAATCGGTTTAGCACGGAAAGTGCTTTTGACGGCACCGTTCTAGAGATCAGAATTGGTAATGGCGCCTATCAGGATATTCTGGCTGCCGGCGGCAGTTTTGTAAGCGGAGGATATACCGGTGCTTTATCCGGTAATACACCGCTTGGAACACGACAAGCCTGGACAGGAGTTCCATCCCCGAATCCGGTTAACACCGTGGTCAATTTACCGGCAGCGGCAAACGGTCAAACCATCGGCTTGAGATGGAGAACCGTATCTGACGAATCGGTTGCAGGAACAGGAACGTATTATGACAATATGCAATTGACCGGCGGTAATTTCCTGACTGCCTACTCGTGCGGCAGTATTGCCCCGACTGCAACGCCATCGACTACTCCGACGGCTACGTCGACAAATACTCAGACAGCAACGCCGACGAACACCTCGACCGCGACGCCAACCAATACAGCAACAAACACACCGACACCGACGGCGACAGAGACGTTCACGCCAACATCAACAGCGACAAATACGGCTACAAATACTCCGACACCGACGGCGACAGAGACGTTTACACCAACGCCAACGGCTACGGACACGTTTACGCCAACATCAACAGCGACAAATACGGCAACCAACACACCGACGCCGACGGCGACAGAGACGTTCACGCCGACATCAACGGTTACGAATACCGCTACCAACTCGGCAACAAACACGCCGACACCGACGGCAACGGAGACATTCACGCCAACGGCGACGAACACGGCAACCGATACTCCGACGCCGACCGCGACGGAGACATTTACTCCGACAGCAACCAATACGGCAACCGATACTCCGACGCCAACTGCGACGGAAACATTCACGCCAACGGCGACGAACACGGCAACCGATACTCCGACGCCAACCGCGACGGAGACATTCACGCCGACGGCGACGAATACGGCAACTGACACACCAACGGCGACGAACACGGCAACTGATACTCCGACGCCGAGTGCCACGCAGACGTTCACTCCGACGGCCACGAACACCGCGACGGACACGCCGACACCTACGGCAACGGGGACATTCACCCCATCGGCCACGAATACGGCCACAAATACAGCGACGCAGACGAATACTCCAACGAACACTGCGACGAATACACCAACGGCGAGTTCCACCGCGACGCCGGTAATGACTCCGCAGGTTAGCCGGATCACGCCGACCGGCACGACCTGTAATCAGTTCGCGTCCGGTACGGCTCCGACGCTCAACACATTGCAGTATTCACTGAAGAACAACCCGGCAGTGATCAATCAGGTAAGTCCGGGTGTGTTTTCCTATTGGGTAAAGGTTACGGCCGCAGCAGGTATCAACACCTTCACGATCAACCAGGCGATCACGACCGGTAACTTCAACACGTTGTACTCCATCACTTCCGGGAGTAGTGTCTTCTATTCAAACTGCACTAACGGCCCGAAACCGACCCTCACGCAAAGCTCAACGACGGGGACGTCCGGCGGTACGGTGACCGTGAGGTGGAATGCACCGACCGCGGGCACCTACTACATATCCGTGAAGTTCGACTCGACAAGCGCCACCGGCAAGCCCAGCCCGAATCCCACGACTGTTCACGACGACTTTTCGACGGCGGGCGTGGCGGGTTCGACCAGCGGGATCGATCTTGTCAAGAAGCCGACGGGTTCGGCGCTCTTCACTCCGACGGGCGGAGGCATCAACT
>JBKJJR010000086.1:0-9823 GCA_046597835.1 Pyrinomonadaceae bacterium | reverse complement strand
GTGCTGATAGTTCCTTTGACGCCGATCTCGGCTCCTTTTTGAGGAACGCTTCCGTCGGCTACGATGACCCACATTGAGCCGGTCCCGTCGTCAATCTTATAGGCGCCGCCGCCGAGTCGTGTTCCCGGAATCGAGACGCCGTAACTGTCGCGGACGACGCCGGCTATCGCAACTTCCTTATCTTGATATTTCCCCGGATTTGCCTCGATGTCCGCAATGCTTTTACGATCGGGGCAGGCAATCGTTAATATGCCGACAAATGCGATAGCCGCAGACAAAAGAGCCGTTGTTAAAATCTTCATTGTGTTTCTCCTGAAATGCTGATCTAGGGAAGAGGCAAAACCAACATTAAGGATTCAATTTAAGGCTAAAAGTTTGCCAATTGTTTATATTTCTGTAATTCTGAAGGCGATCCACTAATGTCAGAATTATTGCAGAACAATACCGTGGCCCACATCGCCGTTTCCTCGAGCTTAGCGAATAGCTACTGGCGAAACCAGACGGAACCAGAGGCGTTCGAGCGCTGGCATTTTGATGCTCTTTCGGATGACGGCAGGGAAGCTCTGGTCATTACCTTTCACGATAATTTTGCTCTTTCTCCGCGATATTACCGGAACGAAAAAGACGGAATCGCTAATTCACCGTCTTCCATTACGAAGTGCCCGGCTGTGTCGCTTACTTATTCGATCGATGGCAAGGCAGTTGTGCGAACGGTGAACGAATTTCGTCCCGATGAGGTAACAACCTCTAGTGTCGGTGCCGGATGTTCGATCGGAGCTTCGTCATTTAGAATCGACTCCACCTCGTATGGATCAGGTTTCATTTTGCACATAGATCTCTTGACGGCACTAAACCGCCGGATCGAGGCCGAACTCGAATGGCTGTTCATAGAATCCAATCTGTCGGGGGATGAAAGTGAAAGTGCAGCTTCGCCAGCATTATGGAATTTGGTGGCTCCGCGGAGTGATGTGACCGGAAGAATATCTATAATTGGCCGGCGTGGTAAATCAAGGAAGATCGTGCATTTTCGCGGAACAGGCTACCACGACTACATTCGCAGCAATTTTTCGTTGGTTGATACAATAGGATCACGTTTTTGGGGACATGCACACTTTTTTGATTCAACCGCCGTGTTTGACCATCATGAAAGAGAAGGTGATATTGCCTCAAAGATATTTTTGATTCGCGAAGGAAAGATCCATGAGAGGGAAGTGCCAAAATCGGAACATTCCTTTAGTCGAGATCGGAATGGCCTGAGACTGCCTGAGCGTATCTCGTTTTTGTCACATGACAACATCCGGCTCCGGGTAAAACCCGTAAATGTGATTCAGTCGGGACCTTTCGCGACCACCATCATAACTGAAGTGACTCTAATGCTGCGCGATGGAAAGCCCAGGAAGGCAGTCGGCATAGCAGAGATGATAAGGCCGGCGTTAACGCGGTCGCGGTTGTTTCGCTGGCTGGCGGATGCGCGAATCGGGAAAAATGGAAAAGGGCCGCTTTTTTAAGTGAAAAACTAAAAGCTGTAAGTGAATGATGAAGAGTGAGAAGCGTTCTTCAGTTTTTTACTATTCACTGGTTAAGTCGGACGGCGGTTCCGTACGCAAGGACTTCGGTCGCTCCCTGAGAGAACTCGGTTGCATCGTATCGCATTCCGATGATGGCGTCGGCACCGATTTCGTGAGCATGCTGCACCATCCGGTTGAAGGCCTCCTTCCGAGCTTGTTCGCAAACGTAGGACCATTCTTCGATGTTGCCGCCGATGATCGACTTCAAGCCGCCGACAATACCGCGCCCGATGCCAGTTGCCCGAACCACGATCCCGCGTACGACTCCGAGATATTCAACGATCTTCTTGTCTTGAACTTCAATGCCCGTGGTTACGATCATATGTTTAGCTGTAGCTGGTCAGTTGTCAGTCCGTCTTTCCGACAACTGACCACCGACTGCTGACAACTGCTAGTTGGTAGCGCCTAGGGGAGTTGAACCCCTCTTTCCAGGTTGAGAACCTAGCGTCCTAACCGATAGACGAAGGCGCCGTAAAACGCTATAAAAGTATAAAACACAGAGAATAGAAATGCGAGTCTAAGCGAAAAGGCATCATTCGCATTTAGTCTCTATCCCCTTTATAATACTAGTTTGGCTAACACTACAAAAATATAACTATGACACACAATTTATTCAACACTCGGCAGACTTTTCAGACCGGTTCGGGAACAGACGGAGTTTTTTATTCGCTCCCTCAACTGGAAAAGGAGGGCGTTGGAACTATTTCGCGGCTGCCTGTTTCGATCCGCGTTGTTTTGGAGAGCGTGCTTCGCAATTTTGATGGCGGGAAAAAAGTCAGTGAAAACCATATTCGTGAAATTTCCACATGGGGCACCAACGATGAACGGACGAACGAGGTGCCGTTCGTCGTTGCACGTGTCCTGCTACAGGATTTTACCGGCGTCCCATTGCTGGTTGATCTTGCCGCTATGCGTTCGGCAGTCGAGAAAATGGGAAAGGAGGTCGGTGTCGTTGAACCACTTGTGCCGGTCGATCTCGTGATAGATCATTCCGTACAGGTTGATTTTGCCGGGAGCGAATCCGCTTTCGCCCAAAATATGGAGATGGAATTTAAGCGAAATGACCAGCGGTACAAATTTTTGAAATGGGGCACACAGGCGTTTAGCGGCTTTAGCGTCGTCCCTCCTGGGATCGGGATCGTCCATCAGGTAAATCTCGAATATCTGGCAAAAGGCGTCTTCGAGCGTGACGGTGTTTATTTCCCCGACTCGCTGGTCGGTACTGATTCGCACACGACGATGATAAATGGTCTGGGCATCGTAGGATGGGGCGTCGGCGGAATCGAGGCTGAAGCCGCGATGCTTGGACAGCCGGTTTATTTCCTGACACCGGATGTTGTTGGCGTTCATCTAACCGGTGAATTGTCCCAGGGAGCAACCGCAACGGATCTCGTACTTCGCATTACCGAGATGCTGAGGAAAGCTAATGTCGTTGGCAAGTTTGTCGAGTTTTTTGGTGAAGGGGCTGCTGCTTTGCACGCTACGGACCGCGCAACGATTGCCAATATGGCTCCGGAATATGGAGCGACGATGGGCTTTTTCGGCGTGGACGAAAAAACTTTGGAATATTTTACGAATACCGGACGCAGCCGGGAACAAATCGAGACGATCAGGGCATATTACAATGTGCAGGAAATGTTCGGTATTCCCAAGGCAGGCGAGATCGATTACTCCGTCGTGTTTGAACTGAGCCTTGACACGATCAATCCGTCGGTTGCCGGCCCGAAACGACCTCAAGATCGTATCGAGCTTTCAAATCTGGACGATCGTTTTATAGAGCTTTTCTCAAAATCGGTCATCGACGGTGGTTATGGAAAAGTGGCGGAGGACCTGGAAAAACGATACAGCGTCACGATGGGATCCCATCCGGCCAACATGGTCGAAGGCGGCGGCGAACAAAGCTCAAAATCACTGCCGGAATCCATCCACGACACCGTTTCCCCGGACAACACGAATGTCCACACCGAGATCGAAATGGTGAATAACCGCCCGACGCCCAACAGAGTCGAATTTAGCGATGAGGATTCGCCTACTGTTACAACCAACATCGGAAATGGGGACGTACTAATTGCCGCGATCACATCGTGCACAAACACGTCGAATCCTGCCGTAATGATCGCCGCGGGCATCGTCGCCAAGAAAGCATTTGAAAAGGGAATGACTGTGCCGCCCTATGTTAAAATGTCGCTCGCGCCCGGTTCGCGCGTCGTCACGGAATATCTGGAAAAGACTGGCCTGCAAAAGTATTTAAATGCGATGGGTTTCAATCTTGTCGGCTACGGATGCACGACCTGCATTGGAAATTCAGGGCCGCTTGACCCTTCTATCGAAGAAGAGGTCGTTGAGAACGACATTATTGCTGCTTCGGTACTCTCGGGAAATCGCAACTTCGAGGCCCGCGTCCATCAAAACATCAAGGCAAATTTCCTGATGTCACCGCCACTCGTCGTTTCTTATGCCCTCGCAGGAACGGTACTAAAGGATGTGATCCTTGATCCAATAGGTCAGGACATCGACGGTAACGACGTTTTTCTTCGTGATATCTGGGCTTCGCTTGATGAGGTTAAAGAATATTTGAAAATCGCCTTTGACCCGGATACATACACACGGCTTTACTCGAATTTTGCGGAGCAAAACCCGCTTTGGAACAAAATTGAATCGAGCGCAGGTCAAATATATGAATGGGACGCGACCTCCACATATATTCAGGAACCGCCGTATTTTGAAAACTTCTCAATGGAGACCGGCCATTTTTCGGACGTAAAAGGCGCGCGGGCGCTGGCTATTTTTGGGGATTCGGTTACCACCGACCACATTTCGCCGGCCGGAGCGATCAAGCCGAATTCACCGGCTGGGATGTTTTTACGGGAACACGGCGTTCCCGCCGAGGATTTCAATTCGTACGGTTCACGGCGCGGAAATGACCAGGTCATGGTTCGCGGCACATTTGCAAACGTGCGAATAAAGAACTTAATGGTCGCTCCGGTTGAGGGCGGTTTTACAAAACATCAGCCGGACGGTGAGGATATGACGATATATGACGCGGCAATGCAATACAAAGCTGAGAATACGCCGCTGCTCATATTTGCCGGGACAGAATACGGCACCGGCAGCTCTCGCGACTGGGCGGCAAAGGGAACCGCTCTGATGGGCGTGAAGGCCGTTATTGTCCAGTCGTTCGAGCGCATTCATCGATCGAATCTCGTTGGAATGGGCGTGTTGCCGCTGCAATTCAAGGACGGCGAATCAGTTGCGACATTTGAGTTGGACGGCACCGAGACCTTTGACCTCACAGGCCTCGAGGGTGAGAATGTTCGCCCGCGGCAAGAAGTTACGCTGCGAATAACGAGAGCGAACGGTCAAATTAGTGATATAACCCTTGTTCTTAGAATAGATACACCGATCGAGCTCGAGTATTACAAAAATGGGGGCATTTTGCCGTATGTCCTGCGACAATTGGTGGGCTAAAAGTAGTTGTAAAATACGCCAATTAGTGCTAATGTAAAAGGTTAACGATATGGCAACCTTGCCCGACCGAGTTCCGGTTACTTTTTTTGGAGTTAACTATGAAGAAAACCGCTTTGATCCTACTTGTTGTTGTTTTTGTGTTTTCGGCCTTTATTCCGTCATTTGCCCAAAAGGCGAGATCAGTGCGGAGTACGACCGAGCGCGGCTTTATTGCTGAATATCAACGCATCGACGCCTTTAGTGACGGCCAGGGCGTTTTTATGCGCTGGGAGATGAAGACTGAACTCGGTAACATCGGATTTCTAGTTTACCGAATGGGAGAATACGGTGCTGAATTAGTAAGTCCCGGAATGATCATGAGTTCCTACGCGGGCCTTGCCGAGCGAACGTCGTCCGGCGAAACTTATGAGTTTTATGATCTTACAGGAACGCTAAATTCGGCCTATATAATTCAGAATCAATTCGCTAATGGCAGCCGTGTTTCCACGAGCGAATTTAGTCCGAAATTTACTGTGGATTTTTTGGCCGACACAGGCCACACAAAAGCCGAACTTGAGGACAGAGCCGGATCAAAGCACGCCGTCCTTAAACGAAACGGCCTTTCACTGCCGAGCAGCCTGCAGGCCGTAGTTAACGGTGCAATTCAGCCACCGAATCCGGAAATGCAGCGCGAGATCGTTACGCAGCAAAGTGTTAAGATCGCCGTCAAGAAAGAGGGAATGTATAGGGTCAGCCGCACCGAGCTTCAAAACGCCGGTTTTGACGTTAACAGTGACTCGGCTAATTGGCGGCTATTTACGGATGGTGTCGAACAGGCCATTATCGTTGGTGCCGGGGCTCAGTATATAGATTTTTACGGTAAGGGTTTGGACACAAGAGACACGGATACGCGGACGTATTTCCTTATCGCCGATACTGTGCCGGGCAGCCGGATGATCTCGAAGTTTTTAGGAAATATCGGCGGCAATGTTATCTCGAATAACTATCGATCAGTCGTGGAGCTGAAGGAAAGGACAAATTATGACTTTATGCTTAGAAACGGTGACCTGGAGAACTATTGGGGACGTGCCGTTTATTCCAGCTTACCCTCGTGTATTACCCCCGGCTCATGCATTTCTTTTGACCTGCCTGGACTTGACCCGTCGGGACCAAGTGCTGTTATAAATATTAAGTTTTTTGGTATTTCCCGCGCGGACCATGAAGTCATTGTTTTTGTTAATAATCAAGAATTACCCCTGATAATAGGCAGCGGCCAAGATTATTTTTCGGGGAATATTACTATTCCAGCCGGTGTTCTGTTTGAGAGTAATAACATTTTGAAGATGCAAACGACCAGTTCGTCGGACTACGGCTTCTTTGATTCGCTTAAGGTCAATTATTCGCGAAAGTATATTTCCGATCAGAACAAACTTTTGTTCTTCACGCCGGGATATAGAAAGATGGACGTCGGCGGATTTTCTTCGCCAAATGTTCGGATTTTTGACACTACATTCGACGGAAATCCGCAACTGATCACCGGTCTCCCGGTCACGCAAACGGGCAGCACTTTTTCAGTTAGAATGCCCGCGAATCGCCCGGCAGTTTTCTTCGGAGTTGAGGATTCCGCTCTTTTGCAGTCGCCTGCGGTGACGCCCGACAACCCGTCGTCGCTCTCTGCACCAACCAATCTGGCGGACGCGATCATAATTTCTTACTCAGACCCGGGCTTCATCGCCGCTGCTGAGAGCTGGGCAACTTATCGACGCAGTCAGGCGGGCGGCGGTTTTGCGGTAAAAGTGGTCGATGTAGCCGACATCTATGACGAATTTAGTTACGGTGCCCACAGTTCCATCGCTCTCAGCGACTTTCTAAGATACGCGAACACAAATTGGCAAACTCCAAAGCCTCATTATGTTCTCATGATCGGCGACTCGTCTCGTGATCCGAAGAATTACGAGGGGTTTGGGAGCTTCGACTACGTCCCTACAAGAAATCTGGAACTTATTTATACGGAGGCCGGCACCGACGAAGCACTCGCCGACTTTAATCACGATGGCCTTGCCGACATGGCGGTCGGGAGAATTCCCGCACGGACGACATTTGTGATCAACACGATCTTCAATAAAACGGTCGCTTTTGAAGTGCCGGCAATGCAGTCGTTGGATCGCGGCGCTCTCTGTGCTTTTGATCTGCCGTTTGGATTTGATTTTGAAGCGATGTGCCATATACTTATGGACGAACTGCCCCCGAGCATGCCGAAAATGTATGTTCGCAGAGGGCTTCCGGAGCCGAATCCTATGAATCAACAGGATCCAATGGCCCATGACAATCTGATAAACGCAATAAACACCGGCAAATACCTTGTCAATTACTCCGGTCACGGATCGTCTGGAACTTGGGCGACTGCGGGATTTTTCGGGGTAAATGATGTTCAATTGCTGACAAATGCAAATCGCCAGTCGATTTTCACAATGTTGACATGTCTGAATGGTTACTTCACTAATCCGCAGTTCGATTCACTTTCGGAAGCCTTGGTCAAGGCTCCTAATGGTGGGGCCGTCGCCGCATGGGCGTCATCAACGGACACTACGCCGGACTATCAGCTCACAATGGGCGCACGATTTAACCGCGAGATAGGGTTAGGTAACATCAAGCGAATGGGCGATCTTGTTATAGATGCGAAATCAACTATCCCAGGCAGCGACGTCGGCTATTCGTGGGTATTGCTGGGTGACCCGATGTTAAGAGTTAGAGAATAACAGAACGGGCAGAGTCACTTGCCCGATATGGGCTGACATCTAGATAAGCAAACAGTGGAAAGGCGGCAGGCGTATTAACGCCTGTCGCTTTTTTACGCGAACGAAATTTATTTAGCTCGATCTGATTCCAAAAACGAAATCTCTTTCAATAGCCAACTGGCGAAATTAGTTTGCTTTGTTCCTTCCGCAGTGATCTCCAATTGTCCATCAACAGTTGTTACCGGCAGGCCTTCGTTGAGTAAAATTCGGGTCCATTGCAGCGAGGTCACCGAACCCGGCGTTCCGACTGCGGTGAAGTTCAGGTTCATGAGCACTCCGCTTTCGGCAAGTGGCATTGTTCCGAAGATCGCTACCCTTAAAATTCCCGGTTCGTTTGTGTTTGAGACAATAGAAAACCCGCGGCTTACAGTTCCTATCAATGTTACCGGATGAGTTTGTGGCCGTATTGTAGTTGAATCATAGCGCAACTCAAATTCGCCGGAGATGATGCCCTTGTTCACAGCATCATTGACCGTGACTGGTATCAGAACATCCGTTCCCGCCGGCGTTTTCATTCGCGGTGAACCGACCACTACTGCTTTTACAGGGCCGCTTCCGACTGAAATACGCGTACCTGAATCGATCCAGTTCCCCGAAACCTCGCCCATAAGTAAGGCTGAATAGTCTTCGCCGGTGATGTTGTTGTTAACCGCGGCGTGTGTATTACTGGCTGGGATAAACATCCAATTACCTGCATTTCCATACGGCGGGCTTGAAATTGCGAATCTGGCGACTAGAGCTGCATCGAAAGAAGAAATTCCGCCGGCGCCGCTAACGTCAGCGACGGTCAGTTGGGCAGAACTAAATGCTCCGTTACCCACAATATACTGAGCGATCCGGGCGGCATCAAACGACGATACTGCACCATTCTGGCTGCCCGATTTTGATGGGGAAATTGTATAAGAGCCTGATCCGAAGCCGTTGAGAAGATAGTCACCAAGTCCGTCAGTCACATCAGAGACCGGCGGCGAACCGGCACCGCTGACAAGTACGTTCGAGACAAACCTTGTAGCCGGTGCACCGATCGAGTTACCGTATGTGACCGTTCCGGAAATAACGGGCGGTGGTGTACTGGTTGGCGTAAACGTCGGCGTATTTGTCGATGTTGCCGTATTAGTTGACGTGTTTGTTGGTATCGAAGTTGGCGTATTGGTCGGGGTTGAACTAACCGCATTCACGGCGGCTAGGGCATCGACGCGGCCATAACCAAATGAGTTGTTCGGGATCACTGTTGACGGTATTCCGCCGCAGGTCTGTGTCCCGCCTGATACGGTGACGCTTGGATTTGCTGTGTTTTGCAAAAGAGTTTTTGTTGCGGCAATATCGCGCACAAGCTGCGGACGAGCCGACCACAGAAGCGCGACCACGCCAACAACGTGCGGCCCGGCCATCGAGGTTCCGCTCAGGCTGCCAAAACTTGTGTCGCTGGTCCGTGTTGTTGAACGAACATTGACGCCCGGAGCAGAAACATTTGGCTTCAACAATCCGGGTGTATAAAAAAGACTTGGTCCGCGACTGCTAAAGCTCGCCAGCGTATTGCTGATGTCGATCGCGCCGGTGGAAAATGAAGCGCTGTAATGTGCCGGAGCATCCGCGACGGTCGAACAACTCGAACCTGAGTTTCCCGCTGAAACTTCAACAAAAATACCAGCGGCCTGTGTGTTGTTGACAATGGTTTCCAGTTCGCCGCCGGTCACGCAGCCTTCGCTCGCGGGACAGCCCCACGAATTATTCATCACATGCGGGCGAAGAGCCGGATTTGCATTATTACCAGATAAGTCGGTCGGGGCAATGAAAAATTGAAAGCACTCGGAATAGGTTGCCGGAGTTCCGTTGCCCTGATCCATGTTGCGGCAGCCGATCCACTTTGCACCCGGGGCGACCCCGACCTGATTGCCCGTGCCGTCATCGCCAACCGTTGTGCCAGTGGTATGCGTCCCGTGGCCTTGGTCATCGCACGGGGCAATTGTATTAAAACCGCAAGTGCCGCCGCCGGAATGAATCGCGTCG
>JBKJJR010000354.1:0-3671 GCA_046597835.1 Pyrinomonadaceae bacterium | reverse complement strand
GCGTTCGATGCTCTCGAAACGCCTTTTGGCAAGCGAGACCGGGTGCTCGGCGGTGCGGCGACGCATTTTGGGCTTTCGGCGAGCTTTTTCACGAAGGTGAACGCGGTCGGCGTGGTTGGCGGCGATTTTGGTGACGATGAGTGGGCGGTTTTCAAGCGTCACGCAATTAACACCGACGATATCGAGGTCGTGCCGGACGGCAAAACATTCTTCTGGAGCGGCCGCTACGATTACGACATGAACACGGCTCACACGCTCGACACGCAATTGAATGTGTTTGAGACCTTCGATCCGAAACTGTCCGATAATTCTAAAGGCGCAAGGCTGCTCTTTTTGGCGAACATCCTGCCGATGCTGCAAAAACAGGTGCGTGAGCAATGCAACGACGCGGAATTTGTGGCAATGGATACGATGAATTTTTGGATCTCGTCGATGAAAGACGCCGTCATAGACACGATCAAAGTTTGCGACTGTATCATTATCAACGACGCCGAGGCGCGGCAATTGACCGACGAGCCTAACATTCACAAAGCCGCAAAGGCGATAATGGATTACGGTCTCCGCGCGTTGGTTATCAAACGCGGCGAGTACGGCGCGACCTTGTTTACAAAGAACGGCTATTTTGCCGTGCCCGCCTATCCGCTAGAGAGCGTTTTTGACCCAACCGGCGCAGGCGACACTTTTGCCGGTGGTTTTATGGGGTATCTCGCTTCGCAAAAAGACATCACGGACAAAGTGCTTCGGCGGGCGATGATCTACGGCTCGGTGATGGCGTCGTTCAACGTCGAAAAGTTCGGCACCGAGCGTGTTGACGCTCTCGATTATCCTGAGATAAACGAAAGGTTCCGTGCATTCAAGCATATGACGCATTTTGACGAGATACCTTTCGAACGAGCCTCAACTGTCGGGTAGTAATTTGATGGACAAAGACGGCACAAATCCGCTTGCCCGACTTGAAAAGCAAAGGCCCAACTATCTGCTGATCGTAGCGTCGGCGGCACTGGTCATTTTGTTAATTGCCGGCGTTGTGATGTCAGTCAAGGCTAAGGATCTTAATGCGGCGGTTATATTCCTTGCAGCTATGGCGGTTTTCGCGGCCCTTGTACTTTCGCATATTGCGGCAAGTCGCCGCCTCGCCGCAATCGATGACCGTAAGTTCATCCATTGGGACGCCGCCTTTCCGGAACTGCAAAGGCAAAATGTCAATGTCGAGGTCCGCGAACTTGCACGGCAGTTAAAAGTCGGAGAGGAGCAGATTCCTGAGCTGCTCTCGGCTTACATAGTCGCCGAGGATCTCGCGCTCCGGCAGATACAACAAGAGGAAAATTTGCCGCTGATGCGTCATGTCAGTATAGGAAAGACGCCATTCGACGGCGTCTTGGTCGATCGGGACCTGATAACATGTATTGAGGTTGCGTTCCTCGTCGTGCCCGACCTGCGGCAGGAAAGGGTCGAATCGATGCTGAAAAAAGTGACGCTGGCCAAAAAAAATCTGGCTGACGTCAAAAGCCGATTGCGGTTGCGGCTGATGATCGTCCTCGTGACGCAGTTGGCTGAGGACGAAGAAGAAAGGCTTAGTGGAATGCTTGGAACGCAGCGCTTTTTCGACACGCCGGTCGATATCGACATTCGCATGCTCGATTTTGAAATGCTACAAAAGGTTTATGTCAGTGAATAGTTGAAAATGGAAAATGGAAAGTGGAAAATGAAAGCCCGTTGAAAGTTTTTTAACTTTCCATTTCAGTTATCCACTTTCCACTATTAAAGTTATGCTTACGAACAAAATAGGAATGATATTTGGTGTGGCGAACAAGCGTTCGATAGCGTGGGCGTGTGCCGCGTCGTGTGCGGAGCATGGGGCGAAGATGGCGTTTACCTATCAGGGTGAGCGTCTGAAGGAAAATGTCGAGGAACTTGCGGGCACTCTCAACGATTCGCTCGTGTTGCCGTGCGATGTCAGCGATCAGGCTGCGGTGGATGCGGCATTTGAGGCAGTCGGCAGGAAATACAACAGGCTCGATTTCGTTATCCATTCCATCGCTTTTGCTCCGAAAGAAGCTCTCGAAGGCGAATTTGTGACTACGACGCGCGAAGCATTTCGCACGGCGCTTGAGATAAGCGCCTTTTCGCTGACGCAGATCGCGTTGGCCGCCTCGCCGCTGATGACCGATGGCGGCAGCATCGTCACGATGAGCTATTACGGGGCCGAAAAGGTCGTGCGGAGCTATAACGTGATGGGTGTCGCAAAGGCAGCTCTCGAGGCCTCGACCCGTTACCTGGCCGCCGACCTGGGCAAGAACAACATCCGCGTTAACGCGATCAGCGCGGGGCCGATAAATACGCTCTCCGCACGCGGCGTCAAAAATATGGGTTCGATGTTGAACTACGTCGCTGAAAAGGCCCCGCTAAAACGCAACGTCCAGGCCAGCGAAGTCGGCAACACCGCCCTCTTCCTCGTCAGCCACCTCGCCTCAGGCATTACCGGCGAAACAATATACGTCGATTGCGGATATAACATAATGGGAATCTGAGGAAAAGATGTCAGATACCCGAGGTAAGTAAGAATCAGAAACTAATTTCCGACATCTAATATCTAACATCTACGAAACAATGGCTGAAACTAAAGCGAACAAATCAAAATCTAAAACGACCGTGAAGAAGAAAATTGCGGTTCCGAAGACCGTTGCCGAGGCGAAAAAGCGCGAGGACCAGCCCGGATATTGGAATCTGACCGACGATGAAGTTCTTCTACGCTCACCCGAGCCTGACGATGATTACAAGACTTCAGATTCGTGGCGTGTTTTTCGCATCATGGGCGAATTCGTCAACGGCTTTGATCATCTGCAGACGATCACTCGGGGCGTTTCGATCTTCGGCTCCGCGCGGACGCACGAATCAGATCCAACCTACAAGGCCGCGCGCGAAACGGCGAAACTGCTGGGCAAAGCAGGTTTTGAGATCATAACAGGCGGCGGCCCGGGGATTATGGAAGCCTCAAATCGGGGCGCACACGACGCCGGGGCGACATCCGTCGGCTGCAACATCGAACTGCCCTTTGAACAGCTGCCAAACCCTTACCTTACAAAATCGCTGTCGTTCAAGTATTTCTTCGTCCGCAAGACGATGTTCATCAAATACAGCAACGCATATGTCATTTTCCCCGGCGGATTCGGCACAATGGATGAGCTCTTCGAGGCTTTAACGCTGATCCAAACGCGTAAAATACGCAACTTCCCCGTCGTCCTTTTTGGTTCCCAATACTGGCGCGGCATGCTCGCCTGGCTGACATCGACAATGCTCAATGAAAAGATGATCAACCCGGAAGACCTCGGCTTGATACATTTGACCGATTCGCCAAAAGACGCTGTCGATTTTATCGTTAAGACGTGTAATGCGGGGATGGATAACGGGAAGGAGTGAAGAGTGAAAAACTAAAAGTGAACACGATTAACATAAACAAAATTATTGCTAATGTCTGACAGAAAACCGAGAACTCATTTTTAAATTTCTAGAGTTGTTTCAGTTCGGTTAAAAAAGCTTAGAGTAAGGAGACAGAAATGACAGTCAGCAACGAGGAAAAATTTGACGATGGGACGGATGGGGAATCGACCAGTGGCGGAATGGATTTCGGTGAACAGAGCGTGAATCCATTGGCAGTCAAGTTGCGCGAA
>JBKJJR010000046.1:0-4968 GCA_046597835.1 Pyrinomonadaceae bacterium | reverse complement strand
GCCATTTGCGGCGTAAAGCTTATCCCTACCTTACTACCTTAGCGTCTGGCATTGTTTCATGTCGCCGGATTGCATTCCTTTGGCGAAATATTGCGTTCGCTGCTGTGCCGAGCCGTGGGTAAACGAGTCAGGCACGACGTAGCCCTGTGTGCGTTTTTGGATCATGTCATCGCCGACCGCCGCGGCAGCACGGATGGCTTCATCCGCATCGCCCGCCTCGACGCGGCCCTGTTTTGCGGCAAAATTTGCCCAGATGCCCGCGTAGCAATCGGCTTGCAATTCAAGCGCGACCGAGAGGCGATTATTCTCCCCGGCGCGCTGAACCTTGTCCATCATTCCCGTTAGATTTTGAATGTGATGGCCAAATTCGTGAGCGATCACATACGCCTGAGCAAAGTCCCCCGGAGCCTTGAATTCACGCCTAAGCTCGTCAAAGAAAGCGAAATCCAGATAGAGCTTTTGGTCACTGGGACAGTAGAACGGCCCGGATGCGGCACTCGCATAGCCGCATGCGGATGATATCTGATCGGTGAACAAAACCAGTTTTGGAGCCTGAAACTGAATGCTCGCCTGGGAGGGCAGTATCTGTTTCCAGGCGTCCTCAAGATTGCCCATGATCGCTCGCGCAAATTGGCCGTTCTCGTCGTGCGAAACCGCCTTGTTCGCCGTCGTTCGGGCGGCGGGAATATCAGTCTGGGTTGGCACGCTTTCGAACAACTGACTCGGGTCACCGCCGCATAGATAGATCACTATAGCCAGAACGATGACGCCCAAGCCGCCTCCGCCCATCGCCATCCTCCCGCCGCTCATACCGCGACGATCCTCTACATTGTCACTTAACCGCTGATCACCCAAACGCATAGCTACGCCTCCTCCTGAACTGATTTCAACGCACATACTATTTTAACACTATGACTGGCCCACAAATAATGACGTCCATAATCATTTGCAAAGTCTTGACAGATGTAGAGTTAGGGGATTATGATTCAGGAACGTTTGGGTTTAGCGTTCTCTCCCATTTCCGTTTCAAAGGAGGAAATAATGATCAAACTGGACATCGTTAATATGGTCGCCGACCGCACAGGCGTGCCAAAGCAAAAGGCTGAGCAGGTTGTTGATTCGCTGTTTGAAGCAATGAAGAATGCGCTGGCGGCCGGCAGGCGGATCGAGCTTCGCGGCTTTGGCGTGTTTGTAGTTAAACCTCGAAAGCGCGGCGTAGGACGTAATCCGCGCACGGGCAAAGAAGTTCCGATCCCTGCAGGCAAGACCATAAGATTTAAGCCCGGTAAAGAGCTTTCCCCAAAAGCCATAGGATAGGCCGCGCTTTTTTAGTATCATTAAGGATATCGATCGTAGATCGTGAGGACAGGCGTTTGCGGGCCTGCGCGAGCTGCGATCTTTTCATTAAACCTGCCGATGACTGATCCCGATAAACTCGAACAGCCGATCTATTACGGACGGCCCGTCATGAAACCGACAGCACGGACATGGCTCAAGCACATTTGTTTGCTTGGCGTAACCCTGTGCACAACAACGATAGCAGGCACGCTTTTTCCCTTCGGACGTTACGATACAATGCCCGACGCTGACCCTCAAACGGCATCGGAATTTTTGCGATTGCTCGTCTCGTTGCCGCTTAATTACGCGCTGCTTGTCATCGATGCAATACGCAATCTTTTTGCAACGGCAGAAAACCTTACGTACGGACTCAGCTTTTCGCTTTCGCTATTGTTCATCTTGATCTGTCATGAAATGGGGCATTACATCGCGTGCCGTCTTTATAGGGTCGATGCCACGCTGCCGTTCTTTCTGCCGACGCCGCCGATGATCGGGCCGGCGGGAACATTCGGTGCGTTTATCAAAATTCTCTCACCAATGCCGTCGCGAAGGGCAGTATTTGACATCGGCGTTGCCGGGCCGATCGCGGGTTTTATTGCTTTGATACCGATCGCATTGGTCGGCCTTGCAACGATGCATTTCGTAACGCCTGAACAGATGGGCGGTATGCAAAGTGCGCTCACCTTCACAGATCCACTGATTATGCGATTATTCGCAATGGGGTTCGGCATTGATCTTAAATTTGGCATTGGGAATGCGTTTTACTTCGCGGCGTGGGTCGGGCTTTTGGTGACGGCCTTGAACTTGATCCCATCGGGACAACTCGACGGCGGACACGCGGTTTATGCGGTCTTTGGTGAGACGGTGCACAAATGGACGGGACGTGTAGCGTTTCCGGTTATGGCGATATTGTCGATTTTGGGGATGTATTTTTACAGCAGTCCGAGCGGCATTCTGATCGCGATAATCCTCGCGATCATGATGCGCATCCGCCACCCTCAGCCATTTGATCAAACGCCGCTCGATACCAAACGCAAGGTCATTGCGGCTCTAACTTTAGTAATTTTCGTACTGTGTTTCGTGCCGTTTCCGATACAGATCAATTAGCGAATTGTGAATGGCGCGTCGTTAGCAGAAAAGCCTTGCATTCGTCTATTCACCATTTACGATTTACGGATTTCGGCTATAATGTTATTGTCGCTCACAGCATTTATATTCATTCTTGATCCGGAGGTATTTCCGTGCTTGGCAAAACCATCTCGCATTATCACATCACCTCGCAGCTGGGCGAAGGCGGGATGGGCGTCGTTTACGAGGCCGAAGACACCAATCTGGGCCGTCACGTCGCGCTGAAATTCCTGACACCGGCGCTGGCCGGCGACGAGAATCTTCTACAGCGTTTTCAGCGAGAGGCGCGGGCTGCATCCTCGCTCAATCATCCGAACATCTGCACAATACACGGTATCGAGCAGCACGAATCGGAGCATTTTATCGTCATGGAGTTGCTGGACGGCGAGTCGCTCGCCGATCTGATCAGGCGAGGGCCCGTTGCTATCGACACACTGCTGACACTTGGTGTGCAGATCGCCGACGCGCTCGAGTCTGCACACTCGAAAGGCATAGTTCACCGCGATCTCAAACCCGCCAATATCTTTGTGACAGCCCGCGGCCAGGCTAAGATACTCGACTTTGGACTTGCAAAGATCGATAAGCAAAAGCCCGAGGCCGCGTCGAACGTGCCGACTGCGATCGCCGACCAACTAACCTCAGCCGGCGCAACGATGGGAACAATTGCGTATATGTCGCCCGAGCAGGCGCGCGGCGAAATAACGGATGCCCGGACCGATTTGTTTTCTATCGGCACAGTGTTATATCAGATGGCGACCGGGACCGCGCCATTTCAGGGTGAAGCATCGGCGGTGGTCTTTGACGCGATTCTGAACAGAAACCCGCAGCCTATCACTGAGATCAATCCTGGGCTGCCTCTTGAACTAAATCGCATTATCTTTCAGGCTCTGGAAAAGGATCGCGACCTGCGATTTCAGAGTGCGACCGAACTCAAGACTTCGCTCAAAAGATTAAAGCGCGACCTCGACTCGGGCCGACATTCCGGCGAGTCCGGCGCGATCCACAGCACCCGCGCCCCGCAATCGGTTAACGAACACTCTATAGCCGTTCTATACTTTGAAAATCTTAGCGGAATGAAAGAGGACGAGTACCTGCGCGACGGCATTACCGAGGACATTACGACCGAACTCTCAAAGATCAAGCGTGTAAAAACATTTTCCCGCGCTATGGTGTTGGGTTACCGGGACAAACCGGTCACAGCCGGACAGGTCGGAAATGAGCTCGGGGCTTCGTATGTCCTGACCGGAAGTTTACGGCGTGCAGGAAATCGTCTGCGTATTAATGCCCAACTCGTTGACACGACGACCGATTTCCCGCTTTGGTCCGAGCGGTACGACCGCGAGATGGCAGATGTTTTCGAAGTTCAGGATGAGATCGCGTCAAAGATCGCGGCTGCGTTGCGGATAACGCTCTCGCCGCAGGAACAAGAAGCATTGGCCGCAAAGCCGACCGAAAATCTTCAGGCATACGACCTGTATCTGAGAGGCAGGAATTACGCTCGGCGTGTAGGCCGACTGGACATGCAAGTTGCACTGCAAATGTATGAGAATGCAGTGGCGCTTGACCAAGGTTTCTCGCTCGCCCATGCGGGGCTGGCGAATGTTTGCGCACAGTATTATTACCACTATGAACGTCAGCCGCAGTGGATCGAGCGTGCGATATCCGCTACGCAAAAAGCAAGCTCCAACGGAAACGATGCCCCAGAAATAAAGCTTGCCGAGGCCTGGGTCGATTTTGCCGAAGGACGATACGAACATGCCGTGGACAAGATGCGGCCGGCGCTTGCCCGCGACCCTGATCTTGACGGCGGTTACTATTTGCTGGGCCGTGCTCTTTTTGAAGCGGGAAGGTATCAGGAGATCGCCGATCTAATGGAGGACGCACTGGCTCACGCGGGCGAAAACTACAACACCACCATTCCTATACATAACGCTCTCGGCGCTTTAGGAAAGAAAGATGCGCTTACCAATTTTACCCATCGCGAGATCGCCGTATTTGAAGAGCACCTGAAGAAAGTACCAGAAGACGCCAGAGTCCGCGTCCTTCTTGCAAGTGACTACGCGATGCAGGGGCGGCTGGACAACGCCAAGAGGGAATTGGACATGGCAATACTCCTGCGTCCCGATGACACAATGATCCTTTATAATGCCGCTTGCTGCTTTTGCGCAATGAACAACCCAAAGGATGCAATGAACGCTCTCAAAAAGTCGTGGGAAGGTGGAAACAGGCATTCCGCATGGGCCCGCCAAGATCCCGACCTCGCCATTCTTCACGGAGACCCGGAATTCGAACGGCTCTATCCTCCAGCAAGTGCTTCTGCGGTCTGAGCCAACCTAAATTGACTGCGGCAGAAGCCCCTTTATCTCCTTGACCATCTTCTCGACATCTTCCTGGCCGTCGAGGGCGATCATAAAGAAATCGTAGCTTGTCTTAAAACAGACCAGTCCGTTGCCGAAGAACCAGACGCCTTCGAGCAGTGGGTTGCCGCCGATTATGTTGCCA
>JBKJJR010000285.1:0-5797 GCA_046597835.1 Pyrinomonadaceae bacterium | reverse complement strand
ACGGTTAACCGATCCTATTCCCCGTCTAACGGCGGCAGCGCCATCGTTAACTATTACTTTGGCAACCTGCCAGCCGGGGGCAATTATACGATCACCGCGCATAAGTTAGGTTATGAGACCGATCCGCAAACTGTTGTGTTCGAAAATCTCGGGGCGAATCAATTTGCCGACTTTCACATCCTTCGCAATCAGGCACCGGAAGGCGTGGTTACTTCGCCCGTTCACGGTACGACCTTCAACGCGCCGGCATCGATCACGATTCAGGCGACCGCCACCGACCCGGATGGCGATGCGATACAAAAGGTCGATTTTGTTGCTTATGCTTTCGACAATAACGTCGGAAGTATTCCGTTAGGAACCGACACGACGGCTCCGTACGAATTCACGTGGTCGAACATTCCCGTCGGCACATACGGGTTGTACGCAATACCGACCGACAGTCACGGCCTTCGCGGGGTTTCAACTGAGGTTGTCCATGTGTTCGTCGTAGATGCGTCGGCGGTCAGTGTGTCCTTCATCACGCCGACCGAAGGACAAGTTTTTGTCGAGGGGGACTACATTCCGATGAGGGTCGCGGTGTCGCCTTCGGTGGTTCTGGTGCAGGTCAGGGATCAGAACAACAATCTTGTTGCGTGGCTGCCCAATAGCCCATGGTCAACTACCTGGCGGCCGATGGTGATCGGGGATTACACATTGACCGCAACGGCGCAGAATTCGCAGGGCCAGACATCGGCCGCAGTACTTCACATAACGGTAGGGCCGATAAATCACCGGATTACCGGGACGATCACTGACAGCATCACAAATGCGCCATTAAGCGGCGTAACCCTCAACCTTGTATGCCCGAGCAACCCGAGCATTACGGCTCAAACAACGACTGATGAGAGTGGAAATTACCTATTCACAGATCTAGGTACAACTCCAAATGACGGAGTGACGATCACCCCAAGCCGGGCTGGATACACCTTTGACCCGCCGAGCCGCAGTACGGGTTATCTGGGCTATATAACAAACTGGACAAATCAAAATTACACCGCGATCCGTTCAACGGCTATAACTGTAAACATGACAAGTCCGACCGTCGGCCAGATATTTACGGCACCGGCCAGCTTTAGTTTGGCGGCTGATGCATCGAGCACGGGCGGAACGATAACAAAAGTTGATTTCTATCGCGACGCTTTTACGCCGGAGCTCGTAGGAACGGACACGACCGCCCCGTTCGAATTCCCGGTGACGAATTTGGCGGCAGGTAACTATGGATATTTCGCTCGGGCAACTGACAGTACAAATGGCATTGCAGATTCGTCAGTTGTAAATATTACCGTGAACCCGCAGCCTACCACCGTTCAACTACATGGCGAGGTTCACAATCCGGGCGGCGGGCCTATGGTTGGAATATTGGTCAGACTGACAGGAACTGCCAACGGCAATCCGGTTACACAAACATGGACGACCAACGTAAACGGTTCGTATCTCTTCAATGTTCCGTTCGGCGGCGATTATACGATCACTCCGGAAGGCACGAATCTAACGTTTACGCCCCCGTCCGCAAACTTCACAAACGTCACACAGACTATTTACGATATCTTCTTCGTCGCCTCTGCTCCCAACCAGGCACCGACGATACAGATCAATAGCCCCGCTGACGGCGCGGTATTTACAATGCCCGCAGCGATACCGATCAACGTAACAGCGTCGGACGTCGATGGGCAGGTGATCCATCTTTCAATGTCTGCGCAGAGCGCAACAATGACGACTACGATCGGCCAGGCGAACAACGGCACGCTCGCCTTCCTATGGCAGCCGAATCTGCCGGGAGCCTACACACTTTGGGCCGAAGCCCGCGATAACGGAGGACTGAGAACGACGATCTCGATAGCGATCACGGTCAATCCGCCGACGGCTGTCTCGATCTCAGGCCGCATTGTAGATCGGTCCAGCGTGGGCATCGACGGTGTAACCGTCGAACTTCGCGACTACGCCACGGAAAACACCTTGATCGGTTCCGCCATAACGGACGCGAACGGAACATATTCAATAACGAATGTTCCGACCTTTGCAAACTATATCCTGCGCGCCTCAAAGCCGGATTATACATTTTCGCCGCAGAAACGCGTTTACGTTAATGTAGCTGCGAGTCAAACAACTGCCGACTTTACCGGAACGCTGCAGGTGCAGCCTTCCGATTTCGACGGCGACGGTAAATCGGACGTCGCCGTCTGGCGGCCGTCAACCGGGGTTTGGTATGTCAATCGCTCGCTGGACAATGGTTTCAACGCATTGCAGTTTGGCGGAGCGGCCTTTGGAGATGTGGTCGTCCCGGGCAATTTCGACGGTGATAAGAAGATCGACCACGCGGTTTATCGCAACGGTATCTGGTACATAATGAATAGCTCGAACGGCTCGATTCGAACCGTCCAGTTCGGATTAGCGTCCGATAAGCCTGTTCCGGGGGATTATGACGGCGATGGGAAGACTGATATAGCCGTGTGGCGGCCCGCCAACGCAACATGGTACATTTGGCGAAGTTCTGATGGTGCGTTTGATTACCGGCAATGGGGTTTGAGCGACGACGTACCGGTAGCGGGCGATTTCGACGGCGACGGCATCACGGACATTGCCGTCTGGCGTTCTGGCGACGGCAATTGGTATGTCATGAAAAGCAGTGACGGTAATCCGGTCTCCATTCATTTTGGACAAGCCGGAGACACGCCGCTTGTCGGAGATTTTGACGGAGACCATAAGATCGATTACTCGGTATTTCGCCCGTCAAACGGCTACTGGTATATCTTACGGAGCTCAGACGGTGGATCTCAATTCAAAGAATGGGGGATCTCTACAGACAAGCCCGTTCCCGGAGATTACGACCGTGACGGCAAGACCGATTTTGCCGTGTTCCGCGAATCTGAAGGCATCTGGTATATCGTTCGAAGCGGAGGAAACTCGACGAGCGCGATCCGCTTTGGGCAGCCGGGCGACGTTCCGATCCCGGCGGCATACGTTAGGTAGCGTTAGAAAATACTCGCGGCGCTTTAATTAAAGGTCGAAGCCTGAGCTTCGACCGTATTCCTGTTTTTGGCAGCTCTATTTCAAACAAACCGAAAACTGAAAATGCCTACGGAATCCGCTTTATGTAAAATTGACTGATGCCAGAGTTTCCCGAGATCGAGGGCGGCGGCGAGGTCCTGGTTGAAAAAAAGACCAAGCTCGAAAAGCCGAAACTTTTTAAGGTGATCCTGCACAACGACGATTTCACGACGATGGAATTTGTCGTTTTTGTTCTGCAATATGCCTTCAACCGCACCGAACCTGAGGCATTTACCATCATGCTCAAAGTACACAACGAGGGCGCGGGCACCGCGGGCGTTTATCCCTACGACATTGCCAACATGAAATCCGAAAAGGCGATGAATCTCGCCCGTTCGCGCGAATATCCGCTACTCTGCACCGTCGAGGAAGAATAATACCAACTTAACGGGATGAACAAGGTGTGCAGGATAAGAAAGCGGTCCTATTCATCATGTCTATCCCGTTAGAATACTTCTTCAACGATGGTTCAGCGTGATAATATCTAAACTTTTATACGGAAAATGTCAGAACCAATCGATCTTAAGAAAACTGTAAACCTTCCCCGGACGGATTTTGCCCAAAAGGCAAACCTCGGCCAGAGCGAACCGGCGCGCCTTAAGAAGTGGCAGGAAATGGGGCTTTACGAACAGGTATTGGCCGCTCGCGAGGGCCGCGAAAAGTTTATCCTTCACGATGGACCGCCCTATGCAAATGCCGATATTCACATCGGCACCGCGCTTAATAAAATTCTCAAGGATTTCGTCGTCAAGACGCGATCGATGATGGGTTACGACGCGCCGTATGTCCCGGGCTACGACTGTCACGGCTTGCCGATCGAGACGATTGTAGAAAAGAAACTGGCGGAAAAGGGAAAGAATAAAAACGACATTCCGGTCGCTTCATTTCGCCGCATCTGCCGCGAACATGCTTCGACGGCGATGAATAATCAAACGCGCGATTTTCAGAGGCTGGGAATTCTTGGCGAATGGAAAAATCCGTACCTCACAATGTCGCCCGAATACGAATCGTCCACTGCGCGGCTATTCGGCAAGTTCCTCGAACGCGGCTTTGTCTATAAAGGCCTGCGTCCGGTTTATTGGTGCACGCACGATCAGACCGCGTTAGCCGAGGCCGAGGTGGAATACAAAGAACACAGTTCGCCGTCGGTGTATGTAAAGTTTCCGCTCAAATCCGACCCGGCCTCGATCGACGAAGCACTTGCGGGCAAAAACATATTCGTCGTTATATGGACGACGACGCCATGGACGTTGCCGGCAAATCTCGGCATCACAGTGCATCCGGATTTTGATTATTCGGCCATCGAGGTTTCGGACGCTGAAGTATTCATCGTCGCGTCGGAACTTAGCGCCGCGTTTGCCGAAACCTGCGGGTTTGCCGAGTACGAGGAAATAGCGCGTTTCAAAGGTTCAAAGCTCGACCGGATGGAGGCAAAACACGCGTGGCTCGACCGCACTTCGCTGATAATGAACGCCGATCATGTAACGCTCGGTGAGGCCGACGCTGAGGTCGAGCTCGACGTTCGCTTTGAGAATAAATCGGCTGGAAAATCGGGCACGGGTTGCGTTCATACTGCGCCGGGGCACGGCGCGGACGATTTCGCCGTTGCAAAACGTTACGGGCTCGATATCTACGCACCGGTCGATGCGGCTGGCAGATTTACCGCCGAGGTCGAACACTGGGCCGGCGAAGATATTTTTACAGCCAATTCAAAGATCGTTACCTTCCTTCGCGAGAGCGGCGCTTTGCTTTTTTCGGAAAACTATCAGCATCGATATCCGCACTGCTGGCGGTGCAAGAATCCTGTGATCTTCCGTGCGACACCCCAGTGGTTCGTCTCGATGGACGAAGCCGTTGATGGCAGATCATTACGTCAACGGGCGTTGGATGAAGTTGCGAAGGTCAACTGGTATCCCGAGTGGGGCCAAGGACGAATGGGCAACATGTTCAAAGGGCGGCCCGATTGGTGCGTGTCGCGTCAGCGATCGTGGGGCGTGCCGATACCCGTTTTTTATTGTAAGGGCTGTGACGAAGCGGTTGCCGATCCAAAGATAATTGACCATGTAGCTGATATTTTTGCCGTAGAGACGTCCGACGCCTGGTATGCACGGCCCGAAAGCGAACTGCTGCCTGACGGCTTTAAATGTGCAAAATGCGGCGGAGCCGACTTTCGCAAAGAGACCGACATTCTCGACGTGTGGTTCGACTCGGGGTCGAGCTGTGTTGCGGTGCTTGAAACTCGCGGGGATACACTTCATTTTCCGGCCGATGTTTATCTCGAAGGCGGAGATCAGTATCGCGGCTGGTTCAATTCATCTCTAAGCTGCGGCATCGCGGCGCACGACAGAGCTCCTTATAAACAGATCATCACGCACGGCTGGGTCGTCGACGGCGAGGGCAAAAAGCAATCGAAATCTCTCGGCAACGTAACCGCTCCGCAGGAGATCATAGACAAATCCGGCGCCGAGATCCTGCGTCTTTGGGCGGCAGCGGTCGATTACACCGAGGATGTAAGATGCTCGGACGAGATACTCTCGCGTGTCGTCGATGCCTATCGCAAGATGCGAAATACACTGCGATACGCGCTGGGAAATCTTGCGGACTTTGATCCTGCAAGCGATTCTGTTGGGCAAAGTGAGATGCTCGACATTGACCTGTGGGCGCTAGCCGGCCTGAACGAAGTCACCGAAAAAGTCGTCGCGGCATATAC
>JBKJJR010000280.1:0-7097 GCA_046597835.1 Pyrinomonadaceae bacterium | reverse complement strand
GAAAACCTCGAAGTTTTAGCCGATTACGAAAAAGATATTTTGTCGAAAATAAATCTCGGCGCACGGAAATTAAAAGCCGTCGTTGACGGCGGAAACGGAATGGGCGGCGTAACGGGCGTGCCGATTTACGAAAAATTAGGCGTTGAACTCGTCAAACTTTTTACCGAACCTGATTCAAATTTTCCGAATCATCATCCTGATCCGACTGTGGTTGAAAATCTGCAAGACGCGATTGAATCTGTGAAAAAAAATAATGCGGATTTGGCAATCGCGTTTGACGGCGACGGCGATAGAATCGGCGTGATTGATGAAAACGGGCGGATTATTTGGGGCGATGAATTGATGGTTTTGCTGTCGCGTTCCGTTTTGCGCGAAATGCCGAATTCGACGATTATCGCCGAAGTAAAATGCTCACAAACTCTTTTTGACGACATCGAAAAGCACGGCGGAACGGCTTTGATGTGGAAAGCCGGACATTCGTTGATAAAAGCAAAAATGAAAGAAACCGGCGCGGTTTTAGCCGGCGAGATGAGCGGACATATTTTCTTTGCCGACAGATTTTACGGCTTTGACGATGCTACATACGCCGGTGCTCGCCTTCTCGAAATTCTCTCAAAAACAGACAGGCCTTTGTCTGCCCTGCTCGCCGACGTGCCAAAGACATTTTCAACACCCGAGCTGCGCGTCGATTGCCCGGACGAGGTGAAATTTGATGTTGTCGCCAAGATCGCCAATCATTTTTCGCAAACAAATGAAGTCATCACCATCGATGGAGCTCGCATTATTTTTGAACACGGCTGGGGTCTGGTGCGTGCGTCGAATACACAGGCGATCCTTGTTTTGCGGTTCGAGGCGGATTCGCAAGAGAATCTTGACGAGATCAAAGCGGTTGTCGAGAGGAAGGTCAACAAAGAGACGTTTCGTTTGTGATACAAGTTAATCTTCCCATTGAGCGATTCCGCCGTGCCCACTACAAAGCAAATATGCTTCCGTCCACAGCCGTCGTTCGTGAAAGCCATCGAAGCATAAGGCTCCTTTCGTGCGGACATTCGGCGGCCTCATCCTATTCGCCGGTGCAATGTTTGCGGGCGGATAGTACGACGGCGGGGGCATTGCATTGTTGGCCATAGGAGCGTTAGCAGGTGCATTCCTTACTCGTCTTTGGCCCGGGGGCACCCAGCGTGGATTCGACTGGTATACGCCGCTCTGAAGAAGGCACACGCCGTCATACTGCCAATAAGAGGCTGTTCCGCTGTTACAGACCGCACGCAGTTGCCGTCCGTTCTTGTCGTATTCCGGGTAATCATCTAGTGTCTTGTGTGGCGGCGGATCTGGCTCGCTGATTATCGGTGGCGGATTGTATTGCTCTACCTGCGGTTGTTGCTCGGGAACCGGCGATCTGGCTGTCGGCACTGACGTAAACGTCGGCGGCGGCACATTCTTAACCGGCATCGTCGTATTCGCCGGGGTAAGCGTCTGTGCCGGACTTTGCGGCGTGGAATCGGTTTTCGACTGCATAAACAAAATTACACCGACGATACAGGCTGCCGCTATGAGCGTAATGCCTGTTTCCTTCATTCCCCAAAAGGGTACCTTTGATTTTGTAGCGGGCGGACGTTGCCTTATGACCGTTGCCGTTTCTTGTTGATAATCGACGCTTTGAGTGACCGGCGTACCACAATTCAGACAATAGACGATGCCGGCTTCGAGTAACGCTCCACAGTTTAAGCAATAAAATGTCACGCTCTTTTCTTTCGCGCCGTCACTCTCCGCTCGATCTCGCGTACGGCTCCATTTTTAATTGTTTAACTGAAATCATAATGCTTCAATCATAAATTAGAAGGCACTAACTTTCGTTAACTTTCAAAACCGCCAAAAACGCCTCTTGCGGGATCTCGACGCGGCCTACTTTTTTCATTCGTTTTTTACCTTCTTTTTGTTTTTCGAGTAATTTGCGTTTGCGGCTGATGTCGCCGCCGTAGCATTTGGCGATGACGTTTTTGCCCATGGCTTTGACGGTTTCGCGGGCTATGACCTTATTGCCGATGGCGGCTTGGATCGCCACCTCGAACATCTGCCGCGGGATCAGCTCCTTCATTTTTGCCGTCAGCAAACGGCCTTTTGCGACCGCTGTATCTGAATGCATAATGAGCGAGAGGGCATCGACCGGTTCGTTGGAAACGAGAATGTCGAGCTTAACGAGTTTGCTCACTTTGTAGCCGGACAAATGATAGTCGAGCGAGGCATAGCCTTTCGAGACCGATTTCAAACGGTCGTAAAAATCTAGCACGATCTCGTTGAGCGGCAGTTCATAGACGAGCATAACGCGGTCGGTCGTCACATATTCAAACTTCAGTTGAACACCGCGTTTTTCATCGAGCAGCGGCAGGATGCCGCCGAGAAATGAGTCATTTGTTAGGATGGTCGCCTCGATAAACGGCTCTTCGATCTTTGTGATGCGGCCGACGTCGGGCATTTTTGATGGGCTGTCGATCTCGGCGACTTCGCCGTCGGTCGTCGTCACGCGGTAGCGCACGCCCGGTGCGGTGGTGATCAGTTCCAGATCGAACTCACGCTCCAGCCGCTCTTGGATGATCTCCATATGGAGCAGACCCAGAAAGCCGCACCGAAAACCGAATCCGAGCGCTGTCGAGCTTTCCGGCTCGAAGAAAAACGAAGCGTCATTTAGCCGCAGCTTTTCCATCGCGTCGCGTAGGTCTTCGTATTGAGCGGAATCGATCGGGTAAAGCCCCGCAAAGACCATCGGTTTTACTTCTTGAAAACCGGGCAGGGCCTCGGTGACCGGCCTTGCGGCGTCGGTTATAGTGTCACCGATCTCAACATCCGCCACGGTCTTGATCGAAGCGGTCAGAAATCCTACTTCGCCGGGGCCAAGTTCGTTGATCGGCGTCGGACGCGGACGATTTACGCCGATGGTTTCAACCAGGTATTCGCGGCCGCCGTTAAAAAACCTGATCTTGGTGCCTTTTTTTAGCGTGCCGTCAATAACGCGAAAAAGCACGATTACGCCGCGATAGCTGTCGTACCAACTGTCGAATATCAGCGCCTTCAGCGGTGCGGTGCGGTCACCCTTTGGCGGAGGCACTTTCGCAACAATCGCTTCCAGGACATCTTCGATCCCAATACCTGTTTTGGCTGACGTAAGGACTGCTTCGCTGGCGTCGATGCCAATAATATGTTCGATCTGATCGCGAATGCGCTCCGGCTCGGCTGACGGCAGATCAATTTTGTTCAAGACGGGGATCAGTTCGAGGTCGTTCTCGATAGCAAGATAGGTATTCGCAAGCGTTTGCGCCTCGACACCCTGCGAAGCATCGACAACAAGCAATGCTCCCTCACAAGCTGACAGAGAGCGCGAAACTTCATACGAAAAATCGACGTGCCCAGGCGTGTCGATCAGATTCAGAACGTAATCTTTGCCATCTTTTGCTTTGTAATCGAGACGGACGGCGTGGGCCTTGATCGTGATCCCGCGTTCGCGCTCGAGATCCATATCGTCGAGCAATTGGGCCTCCATATCGCGCTCGGCAACTGCGCCGGTGATCTGCAAAATGCGGTCGGCAAGGGTCGATTTGCCGTGATCGATGTGGGCAATGATAGAGAAATTTCGTATCTGATCGGAGTTCATACTTAACAAAGCCAAACTAATAAGATTAGCAAAACACCGCTGGAACTGCACTCTGTCGGTAGAAATACGGCTATGTGGGCTAGCATACATACCGCCCGACCGTGATGTTCTACCATCCATCTTGTCAATGAAATAGATAGCCGGTCTTATCCTGAATCCATATATAACAACCCGGCGAATAAAGTTTTGTTACTGCTAATGGCAATTTAGCCGGAGTTTTCAAGTTACCTTGGCTGTCTCCACAAAGAACTATTAGCAAGGCGAGTAAGGCAGCAGCCTTGAAGTTGACGTTAGGTCATTTTTATTGTCGTGGTTTCGCCGCATGTGCGGCCATTACAAGTTTGTTTATTTACCGCTCAAGGGCCACCTCGATCGGCTTAGTTTTACAAAGGGGGAAACGATGAATTCTATTTATAAACACGTCATAAGACGTTTGGGAGCAGCAGCTCTGATTTTTTCGATCGCAGGTTTAAACGTATTTGCTTCGAGCCATGCGGAAGCGCCGCTTACCAGTATGGACAGGTACGCAGACAATACGGATGTATATGCATTCCGCAGCCTCGAGGAGGGCCGTAGCGGATTTGTTACGATACTCGCGAATTTTATTCCGTTTCAGGATCCGTCAGGCGGGCCGCATTTTTATCGTTTTGACGACACAGTGCTTTATGAGATCCATATTGATAATAACGGAGACGGAAATCCGGACGTCAGCTATCAGTTTCAGTTCACTACTGAGATAGTCAACGGTGAAACCGTTTTAGGCATGAATGCAGTAAACGAAAACGGCATCATCAGCTCGCTGAACGATCCTGATTACAATATGCCGCAGACCTACACGGTTCGACGTGTTGACTACAGCAGCAACAGCAGCGGCAAAAGCAACGGCATCGGCATCGTTGCGGGACGCAGTATTACCACCACAGTAGCCTCGGGGCTTCGAACGCCTCCGTCAAATATCGGGCCAAGGGTAACGCCAAATTACGAGGAAAATCTCGGCCAGCCGGCTGTTTACGGTATAGCAAGCAACGGCAAGGTTTTCGCCGGCCAACGCGAAGAGGGATTCTTTATCGATGTTGGCGGTGTGTTTGATGCATTGAACTTTCGCTCGATCGGCATGAGTGGCGGCATTCAGTCGCTTCAGGGTAAAAATGTCAGCACGATCGCCCTCGAAGTTCCGATACAAGAACTGACGCGTTCGCGTGCCGTTCCGGCCAGTTCGACTGCTGCCGATGCGGTTATCGGAATTTATTCGACAGCGAGCCGCCGGTCAACGCGGGTGATCAACCCTAGTCAGACCGTCAATGCAGGCCCGTATCGACAGGTCTCGCGGCTTGGTAATCCGCTGGTCAACGAGGTCGTCGTTCCGTTAAATACGAAAGACGCTTTTAATGCCAGCAAGCCAACAAGCGATGCTGCTCTTGTGCCGGCAGTTCTCGATCCGGAGCTTGCCCGCCTGATCAATCTTGTTTTCGGTATCCCGGTTCCGCCGGCTCCGCGAACCGATCTGGCCCAGATCTTTGCATTGGGAATTCCGGTGAATGCTGTTACCGGCCCTAACTATACGACGGTTATTCAGGGAACGACCAGCCCGCACGAATATCTGCGTCTCAATTTAGGAATACCTATCACGCCGATCGCGAGCATAAACCGGTTAGGGATACTTGGCGGCGACGCTGCCGGGTTTCCGAACGGACGACGCCCGCAGGACGACGTGGTTGATATAGCACTCAGGGCGATGGCAGGCGGCACGCCGTTTACACCGCCGACAAACGTCCCACCTAATAACACGTTGGGTGACGGAGTAAGTCAAAACGAGGTGTCGTTCCTAACACGATTCCCTTATTTGGCGTCGCCGTATCAGGGAAATCAGCCGAACACTAGTAATTTCCCGGCGCCGTAATTGAGCGGGTCACCAGGACCGCAAATTTCGGCTATGCCGCATATCAGAACAGGACGGGATATTTTATCCCGTCCTGTTCTCAAAATAGGATCTGGATGCCGCAGTGCGTTTTCGGGTCTCAAAACTAATTTGATCAGCCTGGAAATACTTATTAACACCATGAAATTATCACGTTTAAATTTTTGCCCGATCCTTATCTTAACCGTTTTGTGCGTATGCTTAGCGGCGGGATGCTCATCCGTCAATGTAAATTCGAAAGCTGTCGAGCCGCAGGATCAAGCACCGGCAGACCCCGAAATAGCAAATGTCCTAACTCAGATCGACAGGGCTCCTGATGCGCCGGCTGCACACCTCAAGCTGGCAGCGCTTTACATAAAAAAAGCACGTGTCATGGGCGATTTCAGCCTCAACCGAAAAGCCGAGCAGTCCGTCGATACAGCTCTGGCCCTCGAGCCGCGAGATCCGTCGGCCCGGAAGCTTAAACTGTCTTTGCTCGCCACATTTCATCGTTTTGATGAAGCGCGGGAAATGGCTCAGGCGATGCTGCAAGAATTTCCGGACGAGGCTTTTATCTATGGGATTTTGACGGATGCCAACGTCGAACTCGGCAATTATGAAGAGGCTGTCTCCGCAGCACAAAAAATGGTCGATCTAAAACCAAATTCGTCGTCCTATGCCCGCGTCGGGCATTTACGCTCGCTCCACGGTGATCATCTAGGCGCGGTCGAGATGATGAAACTTGCGGCCCGCACCGCTGACCCTATGGATAAAGAGGCGCAGAGTTGGTGTCTCGTAATGCTTGGGAGGGAATACTTAAAAGCGGGCGAAACCGACAAAGCTGAGAAAGTCTTGAAAGAGTCGCTGGGTATTCTGCCGGGTTATCTTCTCGCACTCGTAGAAAAGGCGCGTGTTCTTGCCGGCCGCGGTGACTTGGACGGCGCTCTCAATTGCTTTAGCGAAGTGGAATTGAGCCTGCTGTCACCTGAAGCCTTAATATTGAGAGGCGATATCGCGGCAAAGCAGGGACAGAGCGATAAGGCCGATCGTGAATACGAACTCGCCGAATCGTCGGCACGCAACTTAGAGGGCGACTTGCATCGGTTGGCGCTGTTATGGGCCGACCACGACGTCCGGCTGGATGAGGCATTAGACATCGCCGCGAAGGACTACGAAACAAACAAAGACATTTACGCTGCGGACATTCTCGCCTGGTGTTTGTTCAAGAAGGAGCGTTTCGCTGAGGCCGACTCTGTTATGAAACAGGCTCTGCGGCTTAAGACCAAAGACGCCCGTATTCTGTATCACGCCGGCATGATCGCCAAATCACTCGGCAAAGAAAAAGACGCCCGAAATTATTTACAAGCTGCGCTCAAAACCAATCCGGCATTTGACTTGCTCCAGGTCGAATACGCCCGGGCGGCTCTTGACCAGTAGGTAACCCAGAAGACAGAATTCGAGATATTGTGTATGGATAATACTTCGAGGGTGCATGAAACTAATTGCCCGCCTGGGCTGTTTTTGTTATAATTTTGGCACGGCCAATTTTGT
>JBKJJR010000080.1:0-5962 GCA_046597835.1 Pyrinomonadaceae bacterium | reverse complement strand
CCTCGCCCCATATGGTCTCAGTGCGAAACATGTCAGAACCGGGAGCGATAGCGACTGGGTTCTTATCGGCTGGCGGAAGATAATCTTGTTCAATGCAGGTCTGTTTCTCGAAAGCGTTGCCATGTTCGCTCGCTGCAATTCTATGCTTCAAGGAATTTGGCGGATTGAAGCATGTATCAAGCAAATCAAGCGGCTCATAGATCTCTTTATCAACGATTAGATCCAAGGGTTCGCCAACCAATTTCTCAATAAGAAAGGTCAGCACCATAAAATTCAGGTCACTATATAAAACATCAGTGCCATCTAATTTCATCGGCGTTCTGACGATTTCTGCCAAAATGTCGTCCGGTTTATCTACAAAGAGGTAAAAAGGCTTCCACGCTTGAAACAATGTAACATGAGCCAGCAACTCATTAATTGAAGTATCCCATGCGCCTTCGAATGCCTCTTTAGTATTAAATTCCGGCAAATAAAAATCGGTCGTTCTTCCAAGTTCTAGTTCGCCGCGTTCCATCAGCCGAGCCGCTATCAGCCCCGTCACCAGCACCTTGGTCAAACTCGCCAGATCGTAGATCGTATCCACACAAGCCTCGATTCGTTCGGGTTCCATGACCGCAAAGCCTAGAGCACCCTGCAATACGATCTCGCCTTTTTCAGCGACGAGATAGACCGCGGACGGAAAGTCGCCGGCGTCGATACGCTCTTGTAAGAAATTAGAGATCATGACTGGAGCGGCAAGCATCCTGCTTGCCTGAACGCGAAGCGTTCATCTCGCTTTGTTCGGACGCACTGCCAAACCGCCACGCTTCGGCCCTTGCACACAGACCAGCTTTCACGGGGTTATTTTCGATATAACTAATTACTGATGAGAAATGTCGAGCATTTCTGATATAACGGTCAAACGATTCACGCTGCCAAAATTGACCAGTACGATTTAGAATCTTGTTTGCCTGTTGTGCTGTATAGGATTTGATTGAATGTAAAATCTGCGGCAAGTGTTCGTTTTCATATGGCTGTAAAAGGGCATGAACATGGTTAGGCATTATTACCCAGGCAATGAGGCGATATTTTTTGCCGTTGTGATAGATCAACGCGTCTTTGACAAGGTTGGCAACAGGTTCTAGCGTAAGCCAGCATTTGCAGTGTCCCGAGTCCAGAAACCTTTCGATCCGCCTGCGAAATTGCGCTTCCTCCTTACATTCTTTTCTCCATCGCTCTAACAACTCTAACGGCATTGAATCACACAGGCGAAAAGTTACGAACTGAATTTGTTGGGGGCCATCGAAATGCGGCAAATTGCGGCTATACCAACCGTAATCGTCTCGTGTTTGTTTTGGCTTAAAATTGTAGTCCGTCATAATCGCGCTTCGCACGAAGGCAAGCAGGATGCTTGCCACTCCAGTCATTAGTTTACAAGCTTTATTAGATAGTTCTTAACAAGAACAACGTAAATTGACATCGGCGGCTACGGGGAATAAACTTGGGTTACAAAATATTCTGGAGGACTTTATATGAGCAAAGCTGAATCTGCTGATTTAATTTTGAAACTTTATGATCTGCGGCGTGAGAAGAAAATGCGCAAAGCGCGTAATTGGATCTTCGGTTACAATCCGACGAGCGTCGAAGACTATATGCAAACTATGATGGACCCAGAGGTCGGCGGCTATCTTCGTATGGTCGTATCATATTGGGACATGGCGGCGACAATGGTAAATCAAGGCGCCATCGACGCCGAGTTGTTCAATCAAACTAACGGCGAGCACATTATGGTCTTTGCAAAGATCGAGCCGATCCTTGCTGAGATGAGAAAGTTTTGGGAAATGCCGGAAATGCTCGCAAATCTCGAAAAGGTCATTATGGATCGCCCCGACGGAGCCGAAAAGGTCAAGAAAACGCAGGAGTGGATGAAGAACATCATGGCTCAAATGGCCGCCGCTCAGGATAGTAAAGCCGAAGAGGCGAAAGCCTAAACATTAAGTAGATTGCGGTGAGCGTTGATATTTTCGAGCACGCCGACCGCAAGTTCCAACGCCCGCCGCCCGTCATCACCAGTGATCGGCGGCGGCGTATTTTTTTCAATGCAGTCCAAAAAAGCCGTGATCTCGGCACGCAGCGGTTCGACATCATTGATCTCAAGCCGGTTTATCGAAATTCCAGCGAGCGGATGGGCAACTTCGGGATTTAGTGATGTCAGCGATGCGAACTTTGTCGCGTAATCGAGCACAACATAGGCATTGGTCTGATAAAAGCGCGTCTTGCGTATCTTTTCAGTGCCGATGCGCGAGGCTGTGATATTGGCGACCGCACCGTTTTCAAACTCGATCCTGGCGTTTGCCGCGTCAACTTTGTCCGAAATGACCGGAATGCCCACTGCTCGAATTTCCGAAACCCGAACATGCTCGCCTACAAGCCATTGAACGGCGTCGAGATCGTGGATCATCACGTCGAGGACAACATCGACATCGAGCGAGCGGTTTGGAAATGGCGAGACGCGATGGATCTCGAAATAAAGCGGCTTTGTTACGTGCGGCCTGAGCGCTACCATCGCAGGATTGAAGCGTTCGAGTTGGCCGACCATCAGCTTTGCTCCGGACGCGTTCGCAGCGGCGAGCATCCTATCCGCTTCGGCGAGCGTCAACGCGATCGGCTTTTCGACCAGTACGTGAATGCCGTTCTCAAGAAATGCACACGCGATCTCGCAATGTGTTTCGGTTGACGTCGCTATCGAAACGGCATTGACCTTTCCCAATAATTCCCGCCAATCTGTAAAGCTCGCAACTCCATATTCTGAGGCTATCACCGTTGCCGTCTCGATATTAGAATCGCAAACTCCCGTCAGTTCGACGCGGCCTTCGGCGGCAAGCTCGGCATAATTTCGCGCGTGATGACGGCCCAAGCTTCCAACTCCTATAGCAGCCACGCGTGGAATTTGAATCGCCGATAGCGGATCTAGGATTTCTTCTGTTGCCATTATTGAATCAAAAAAGCTTTTCAGTAATACTTAGCATTTTCGGCTACCACTCTGAAAATGACAAAGTACGAATCCGCAATCCGCGATCCGCGATCCTCAGTCTTTAGGTGGCTGCTCGCGATGTTGGCGTTGTTCGTATATTTCTTTGGCCTAAGCATACCGTTTCTTGGCCCCGACGAAGCCCGCTACGCCGAGGTTGCCCGCGAGTTGCTCAATCGGGGAGACTGGATCACGCCGACGCTCGGCGGCTATAACTGGTTTGAGAAGCCCGCGCTTCTCTACTGGCTTGAGATCGTTTCATACAAGGCGTTCGGCGTTAATGAATTCGCCGCTCGCATTGGACCTGCCATATTTGGTCTCGGCACGATCGCGAGTCTTTGGACCCTCGGCAGATCGGTTGAACGATCAACGAAAAACGATCAAACAACAAGAAACCGCTTTGCAAACTGGCTCGGAATTATCGCCGCATCCACACTCGGTATCATAGTGTTTTCACGAGGGGCGAGTTTTGATATTGTTATTACTTTCCCGCTCACGGCGGCACTCGTCGGCTTCTATATTTTCCATGAGGCAGAGGCCGCAGCGTCTAGGGGGAAATATTTACCGTTGATATTGTTCTACGCTTTTACTGGCGTCGCAATGTTAGCCAAGGGATTGATCGGCATAGTTTTCCCTTATGCGATCGTTATGTGTTTCTATTTTCTCTCGCGCCGGGTGCCGAGCCGCATCTTTCTTGCCAGCCTGATCTGGGGAACGTTGCTGGCAGCGGCGATCGCGTCAGTTTGGTATCTGCCAATGTATCAGCGGCATGGCTACCAGTTCATAGACGAGTTTTTCGTCCAGCAGCATTTTCAGCGTTTCACGTCAAATAAATATCTGCATCCGCAGCCGTTCTATTTTTTTCTCTGGGTGCTTCCGGTTATGACGCTGCCGTGGCTGCCGTTCTTTCTAGTGTCGATCTGGAATTATGTTAAGAATTTGTTTTACGACAAAAATGCAAAAGCCCTAAATAACAGATCACTATATCTTCCTTTCGCTCACTCTCCTATTCTCCTCTTCTCCGCGTCTTGGCTTCTTGTCCCGCTTGTATTCTTTTCCCTTTCCGGCTCAAAACTCCCCGGCTATATTTTACCTGCTGTTCCGGCAGCCATTGTTTTCACGGCTGTCTATGTTTTCGAATTGACGCAGAAAAGTACTAGATGGCGAAACACGATCATGCTCACTGCTGCGTCCACATTTATCGTTGTTGTAATTCTGATCATTTTTGCCGTGCCGAGATATGCCGAATCGGATTCGGTCAAAAGCCTAATTCGGGCCGCAAACGAGCGCGGATACCTGTCAAACCGCGTGCTCACGCTACACACTATCTCTTACAACGCAGAGTTTTATGCCGCTGGGCGATTGCTGCGCGATGCCGAAGGTCATCAGCGTTACCTTTCCAGCACGGACGAAGTTATAAAGGAAATCGCTGCAGAAAACGGCAACACTGTACTCGTCCTGATTCCGCTTGAGTATTTATCGCAACTCGCACAGAGCGAGAAACTAAATACCGAGGTTATTAAAGATAACGGCGAGCTTGCGATAGCGGCGGTATCATTGAAATAGGAACTTATTCGGCCGCTCGTCGAAGTCGATCCATAAGTGCCGTGCCGATACCGGTTTCTTTTACGGTTTCGCAATAGATCGTATCGACCCCCAACCGGTCGCATTCGCGAAAAAACTCAAACAACGAATGAGCGTATTGCTCTACCGTCGTGCAGATCCTCTCCACTTCAAACGATCTGCCTTGCCCACTAATCCCGATATATGCCGTCCGGTTTTTATCGTGACTGATCTTGAGATCTGAAATTTCAGATTTGAAATTACCCAACACGACTTTCGCTCGCGGGGAATAATGCCGGTGTCGCAGCCCGGGACTTTTTGGCGCCCCTACTGCGCCACCTTCAAACATTTCAGTTTCTGCCACGATCTCTCGAAGCTGGTCGATAGAGATTGAGCCGCTTCGCAACACCATCGGTACGCCGGTCGTGCAGTCCACAACCGTCGATTCCAGCCCGATCTCTGTCGCTTCGCCCATTAGGACGCAGTCGATACGGCCGTTGAGGTCTTCCAGAACGGCCTGCCCTGTTGTGGGGCTTGGGCGGCCCGAAATGTTAGCCGACGGGGCGGCCACCGGCGTTCCGCACGCCGAGAGAAACTGACGCGCGAGCGCGAATCGCGGCATTCTGATGCCGATCGTATCAAGTCCGGCGGTCACAATAAGTGGGACTTTTGGCGATCGTTTTACAACGACCGTTAGCGGCCCCGGAAAAAACGTAGCAATAAACTTTCCCGCGCTTTCTGTTAGCTCTGAAGTAAGCAAATCCATCTGGTGCATATCTGCCACATGAGCGATCAACGGATTATCAGCGGGCCGGCCTTTGGCAGTAAAGATATTTCGAACGGCTGAGTCGTCAAAAACATTCGCACCGAGGCCATAAACGGTCTCGGTCGGGAATGCGACAATGCCGCCGCGTGTAAGGTACTCTGCGGCCTCAGCAGGTGAGGTTGTGGTCACTGTTTGCATTAAAAAAAGTTTCAAGCAAAGCCGTTAAGAACGCAAATCCGATTCTTTACATCATCTTGTCAGTTGTTTGATGACGGGCTAAGATTGTGATTGTGACGATCGCCGACAAGCTAAAAATTCTTCCGACCAATGCCGGTATCTACATTCACAAGAATAGCACCGGGAAGATCATCTACGTCGGCAAGGCCAAAAATCTGCGCATCCGGGTGCGGTCATATTTTCAATCTAGTCGCAATCATGATCCGAAGACCCGCCAGCTTGTAAAAGCGATAGCTGATTTTGAGTTTATCGTTGTCGATAACGAGGTTGAAGCGCTCGTACTCGAATCGAACCTCATCAAAAAACATAAACCACGATTTAACGTTTTTCTCAAAGACGACAAATCATATCCGCATCTCAAGTTGACCAATGAGCCGTATCCAAAG
>JBKJJR010000249.1:0-6165 GCA_046597835.1 Pyrinomonadaceae bacterium | reverse complement strand
GTTACTTGGGCGGCGGTCTGGGCGGGATCGGCCTTCAGGTTGAAACTCGCCTCATTCAGCCGCTTGTCTAGATCGATCTCGTCCAAACGCCAGGTATTTTGAAGAACAAAAGCGGCGTCAGGAAATGTATTTCCTATCGAGACCGCTTGGGGAGTCTGATAGGTCAGCTTCATCGAGTATTTTTCCTGCGGCCGCGTAACCTGTATTTGAAGAGGCAGATTGGCATAGTTTCCTGTATCGGTGAGATTTCCTTCTTTGCCGTAAACGATGTCGGATTCGATCTCGCCTTTGGCGTCAAAGATCTGCTGCCGTGCGAGACGGACACCGCCGACGCGGTCGAACCAAAACCGCCGTTGGGCGGAAAGGCCGCCGCCTTCGTCATTCCCGTATTCATCGAGTAGATAGTAGCCACGCATCACCTTGCGAAGCGGCGATTTTTTATCGGCGCTTTCGTCTTCCTCGATCTGAAAAATAGTACTTTGCGTATAGACCTTGTTCTCGCTCGTCCGCCGAACGAGCATCGCATCGGTAAAATGCTGCGGCCGCAGGCTGGCAAAAGCATTTACGCTTTCCCTGATCGACTTGCCGTTAGCAGCGTCGGGTGAATTCAGATTCTTTTGCAAACGGGAATAGTCGGCGTTATTTGTTCCCTTGACGAATTTCTTGTATTTCCCCGAACCGCCGTCCTGAAGAACCGCTACGCGGAACGTCTCGCCGTCGGATGTCATCTGCGCAACGTCGCTATGAATGATCGGCACTTGCACCTTAAGCAATATCTTTCCGGGCCTCTGAAGGACTATCTCGCCGTCGGCGCGCCTGTAAACCTCCTTGTTGCCAAATTCGGCAAACGAGTTGTCTTCGAACTCAAGATCCATTTTTGCCCGAAGCGAACCGACCCGCGCAAACCGGTTAACTTCGTCGATCAACATTTGCCGGGTTGCAGTTTCGGTTTTGAGCAGAGTCGGCGTTTTTTTATCGGTTTTGACGATGTTGCACCCTACAGCCAGTAAAACCGCCGTTAACGCTAACAACTTTGTTAGAACCAATGATTTACGGGTAAGCAACTTCATCTATCTCGGATAGCCAAATGAACTTTGAGGTTGTAACAAAACGAAAAACAAGCGTGCCTTTGACGATACTCAAACGAAAGATGATACCACGTCAAAACGCCATATCCAAGGCAACAAAAGACGCGGAAACGTAGCGTTGGCCGCTCTCTTTTCCACGTCTATTGTGCTGAAACTGTCTAGCCGGCAAAAACCCCCGAACCACGCGTAAGGTAATCCTGCATTGTGTAGGAAAACATGATGGCCAGCCAGAAAAAGCTGGCGACAGCTGCAAGCCAGATCATTCGCGGACTCCAATATACATGCATGAAAAACAGCATGACAAACGTCATTTTTGTAAACGCTATAAGAAGAGCGAGCAACGTATTAGCTCCCGGAAATATAAAATCCAGATCGAAAGTCGCGGCGTAATACGTCGCTACCGTGCCTACGATAAGTATCGCGAAGATCCCAAAGTATTTTGGAATCGTCATATGATCATGCTCTTCGTGATTTTCCGACATATCTTATCCCTAATGATTAAAGTGACGCCCGAGTAAATAAAGCAGCGGGAACAGGAATATCCAAACGATGTCAACAAAGTGCCAGTATAGGCCGGACATCTCGACCGGCATGTAATACTCGGCCTTGTAATTCCCCTTAAAGGCCGTCCACAGCAACCACGTCATCAGCCCGAGCCCGACGATCATGTGCAGAGCGTGAAGTCCCGTCATTACAAAATAGATCCAGAAAAATATCCGCACCTTGTCACGAAACTTATTAGCATCGATCTCGCCATTTGAAAAATAACCGATCCTTTCGGCTTCTGTCAGAAAGCTTTTTGGTTTATGGTCTTCGGCCAATTTAGCGAGCGAACAATCGGTCCACTGGAATTCGCCATGCGGATTTGTATATTTATGTTCCTCGCCGTGGATGATCTCGTAGCATGGTTTTTCGTGTGTCTGAGCGTGTTCACCGTTTTGGGCGTCTTTGACCTTCTTGTTCCAGCCGGTTACCGGCACAAAGCCGTGATTATATTTGTCGGTATATTCGATCGCCTTGACACCAAGAAACGTCGCGCCGAAAACCATCGTCAGCAGGATCATTATGACCTGCATAGTGCGATTGCTCTTTTGGGCGTAGTAAACCGTCAGGGCCATCGTCAGGCTGCTGACAATCAAAACAATAGTGTTGAGGCCGCCCCAGAAAGCGTCAAGGTGGTTACTGCCGGCGGCAAACGCCATCGGGTACTTCGAGCGGAATACAAGATAAACAGTGAACAGCCCGCCGAAGAACATGATTTCCTGGACGAGGAACATCCACATCCCGATCGAGACGCTCTCTTCCTGCTGGCGCATATCGTCAAACTGGTGCTGAAGCCCCGGCTCGTGATAAATAAATTTGTCCGAATGTGACATGTTTTTCAATTACGAATTATGAATTACGAATTACGAATCAAAAGGTCTGGATTTCGCGACTCGCAATTCGTAATTAGACTTCGATCGCCTCGCGCCGCGTTCCGGCTCCCAGGTCGAGGCCGCTTTCCTCGCCAAATTCGTATGCCTCCCATGTGACGACAGGCATCTTCTCAAAGTTCTCAGTAGGCGGCGGCGAAGCTGTCCGCCATTCGAGCCCGGGCAGCCTCCACGGATTGTCGCCCGCGGGCTTGCCATACACAAGTGAATGGAGGAGGTAAATGACCGGCATCAGCATGCCAACCCCGAGAACCGATGCCCCCGCAGTCGAAAAGATATTTAGCACCTGAAATTCCTCTGGATAAGATGCGTACCGTCGCGGCATTCCCTGATACCCGAGTATGAACTGTGGGAAAAACGTGAGGTTAAAGCCTACGAAAACAAGCATCGCAGAGATCTTGCCCCAAAACTCCGAGTACATTTTCCCGGTGATTTTGGGCCACCAGTAATGGATCCCGCCAAGATAGGCGATCACCTGGCCGCCGACCATTACATAATGAAAGTGGGCAACGACAAAATATGTGTCGGTCAGGTGAACGACCAGGCCCATCGCCCCGAGGAACAATCCCGTGAGGCCGCCAATAAGAAAAAGGCCCATAAATCCCAATCCGTAAAGCATCGGCGTATCCAACAAGATCGAGCCTTTATACAAAGTTGCGGCCCAATTGAACATCTTGATCGCGGATGGAACGGCTACAACCATCGTCAGAAAGGAGAACACCATTCCTGCATACATTGATTGCCCGGCAACGAACATATGGTGCCCCCAAACCAGGAAACCAAAGACAGCGATGGCAATGCTGGAAAAGGCGATGAACTCGTAGCCGAATATCTTTTTTCGCGAGAAATTTGAGATCAGCTCACTGACAACACCCATTCCCGGCAGGACCATAATATAGACGGCGGGGTGCGAATAGAACCAGAACAGATGCTGAAAAAGTATCGGGTCACCGCCGATCGACGGATCAAAGATACCGATCCTTGTAAGCCGTTCAAGTGCTAGAAGAAGCACTGTGATCGCGATCACCGGAGTTCCAAGCACCATCACCAGACTGACCGCATAATGCGCCCAGACAAAAAGCGGCAGACGGAACCAGGTCATTCCCGGCGCACGCATCGTGTGAATGGTGACGATAAAATTCAAACCCGTGAGGATCGATGAAAATCCATTGATAAAAATGCCGAGGCCAACCGCCATCACATACGAATTGGAAAAGGTCGTGCTGTAAGGCGTGTAAAACGTCCAACCCGTATCGATGCCGCCCTGCATAAGCGCCCAGAGAACTAAGCCGCCCGCGAGCCAATAAATGTAAAGACTCAACAAATTTATGCGGGGAAGCGCGAGATCTTTGGCGCCGATCATGATCGGAATCAAAAAATTACCCAGAACGGCCGGAATCGACGGTATTAGGAAGAAAAAGATCATCATAATACCATGCTGGGTAAATACCCGGTTATAGGTTCCACTTTCGAGCAGGTCGCTGGCAGGAGTTAACAGTTCGAGACGGATTGTCGCCGCGTAAAGCCCGCCGATCATAAAAAAGACCGACACGCTTATCAAGTACATGATCGCGATACGCTTATGATCCTTGGTCAGCAGCCATGAACTAAGCGTCGAGCCGTTGGTCAGATAATTCGTCTTCGGGGCGGCGTACCCTGCTGAAATTGTTTTTTCCGTTTGCATAATAACCTTACTGCTCGTTATCTACTTGTATTCGCCGGCGAATTCGGATTGCTGCCCGGGACCGTCTGAAGTCCGCGATCGGCCTTAGGCGGCGGCATTGAATTGGCTCCTGTTTGAGGCGCCGTGGCGTTCGTTGCAGCGGGCGGCGAGCCGGTACCAGCGGCGTTACCGCCCGTACCGGCGGCGTTCGGACTCAGCGATTTGATATATGCGACGAGCGAATTGAGCTGTTCCTCTGTCACCTGTCCCTTAAAGGTCGGCATTATCGGCTGAAATCCTTCCACGATCTGGGATGCGGGGTTAAGGATGGAGTTTCGGATATAATTCTCATCAGCCTTAACGACGGCGCCGCCGACCAGATGGACATCGGTATTGAAGACATTTTCAAGTTTCGCTCCGCGCTGCCCGGGGCCGCCGGCGTGGCAGGATGCACAACCCAATTTATTTGCAAACAGGTCCTTGCCGGCCTCGACGGGCGTCTGGCCTGAGACATTCCCGCTTAGCCAATTGTCAAAATCACTTTGCTCCATCACATAGACCCAACCGCCCATTCCGGAATGGTTCAGGCCGCAGTACTCGGCACAGAAAAGATGATATTTACCCGCCACGGTCGGCTCAAACCAAAGGTATGTGTACCGCCCCGGCACAACGTCGGCCTTTGTGCGAAACGCCGGGATCGAAAAATCATGCAGCACGTCCTCGGTCGTCATCGTAAGTTTTACCTTGCGTCCGACCGGCACATGGAGTTCGTTGATCTCCCGCTGGCCCGTTCCGTGCTGAGCCTTCCACATCCATTGCTTTCCGACAACGTAGATATTCATCGCGTCGTCCGGCGGGGTGTACTGATTAAAGAAAACGATAGCGCCGCCGAGAAAGATAGTCATCGAGACCACAAAGGGAATGATCGACCAAACCGTTTCGAGCACCATCGAGCCATGCATTTCTTCCGGCGTTGCGAACTTTTCTTTTTCGCGATATTTGAGAACAAATACAAAGATGGCGACTACGAGGGGTACGGTAAAGGCTATACTGACCAGGATCAGGTAAAAATACAAATAATCAACCTGCCACGCAAAAGTGGAAGCCTGATCCGGAAATAATGGTACCCAATTTGTAGTCTGCATAACTCGTCAGCGGCCAGTGGTCAACTGCCAGTTCTCTTTCAGTTTTCGCCCCTTGCCTTGTTTCTCTTCCAAAATACAAAGATCATTGCTCCCATACCAAGCAGAGTAACGATCGCAAAAATGCGAATTACCCTCAGTATCGCAAGGCCGTATTTTCCCGACGAAGGATCGTAATGAAAGCAATACAACAGCAGTTTATCAACCGGGTTTCCGACCTTACTTTCGGCCGAATCCATGATGCCGAACTTGATATCCTTCGGCGAATAATCGATGCCGTAAAAGTACCGCGAAAGTTTGCCGCCCGGCGTGACGATCATTACCCCGGCCGCATGGGCGAATTGATCGCTCTTTTCGTCCCACTTGTAACTGAAACCAGCCGCCGATGTAACACGCTCGATCGCGTCCTGTGTCCCGGTGAGAAAATGCCAACCGTTCTCCGTGTTCGGCCTGTTATACCGTTCGATATAGCTCGCCTTTTTGTTTTTGGCAAGACCGGCCTTGTCGTTCTCGCGGGCGTCGAAGCTGATCGCGACGACATCAAATTCCTTGCCGGCATCCAACGATATGCCTTTCAGTGATCCCGTCAGGCCATTCAAGACCTGATTGCAAAGCATAGGGCATTCGTAATAAACAAATGCGAGGATCACCGGCCGGCCCGTGTCAAAATATGTGCCCAACGCCACGCTGTTGCCATTCTCATCGTTGAATTCCGCATCCATCGGCAACTGCTCGCCGAGTTTTTGCTCGATACCAACTGTTCTTAGCGTATCGGGCAATCCGGTAGTCGCCGCAAATTCCGCCGGATCGTATGTTTTAGGTGAATAAAGCGGCGAATT
>JBKJJR010000166.1:0-2820 GCA_046597835.1 Pyrinomonadaceae bacterium | reverse complement strand
ATGCTAAACGATGCTTTGTCACAATTGGTGCGCGATCTGGAAAGACTGCATATTGATTACGCGGTTATCGGCGCAGTCGCGTTAAACCAGCATGGTTTTCAGCGGCTAACTGTCGATATCGACATTCTGCTTACCAAAGACGGACTTGATCGATTTAGAAATGAGCTAGTTGGCCTCGGCTATCGTCCGGCATTTGAAGGTGCCAAAAAGAAATTTAGAACGACGAATGAAAATATTCCGGTTGACATCATAACCGCTGGTGAATATCCCGGAGCCGGCTCGCCGATACCTGTCATTTTCCCGAACCCAGCAGATGCGTTTGTTAATATTGACGGTGTCAATACGTTAACGCTCGAAAAATTGATTGAATTAAAACTTGCGTCAGGCATCACGGCAACCGACCGTTTAAAAGATTTAGCGGACGTGCAGGAATTGATAAAAATAAAATCGTTCGATGAAAGTTTTGCAATACGATTGAATGAGTTCGTCCGGCCTAAATATCTGGACTTGTATCAAGGCGTGGCATCTGCCCGCAGCAACAAAACGGAATTTTGAGAAAATACGACGTGATTTGGAAATTTGCTTACCTCGCCATCGCGGGCGGCGTTTTTATGATCGACCAGGCGACAAAAGCCTGGGCGACGCATGAGCTTCGTTTTGGGGGAGACAAGTCAGTAATTTCCGGTTTTCTAAATTTTGCCTACGCTCAGAATACAGGTGTTGCGTTTTCAATGCTGGACGATCACGGCGATGCGGGACGATGGGGATTGTCGATCGTAGCGTTTGTTGCCGCGACGCTGGTGCTTTATTTTTTTTGGCGGACGCCTCGAACTGATGACCGCATTTTAGGCGCCCTCGCATTGCTTTTAGCCGGTATTGCCGGTAACGTGACCGACCGTATGCGGCTTGGTTTTGTAGTGGATTTTATCGATGTTCAAATCGGCAGCTGGCATTACCCGACCTTTAATATTGCGGACTCTGCGATTTGCATCGGTGCAGGATTATTGATTCTGGACGTATTTTTAACTAAGAAGAACGCTGTCGAATCCGCGAGCGATCCGCAATCCGCAATCCAAAATCCGCCATTGAAAGATGTATCCTGAATTATTCCGCATCGGCAGTTTTCCGATCACGACCTACGGCATTTTTTTGGCGTTGGGGATGCTGCTCGCGCTTTTTGTGGCGGCTCGATTGGGCGCGCGCGACGGATTGCCGCGCGAACGGATATACGATATTGGGCTGTGGACTCTGGTCGGCGGGCTTTTAGGGTCGAAGATACTGATGTTCTTCGTCGAGGACAACGTCAACGTATTTTCTCTCGATTTTCTACGGTCAGGCGGAGTTTATTACGGCGGGTTGATCGGCGGATTTTTGGCGGTTGTCATTTTGGTTCGGCTTTACAAACTGCCGTTTTGGAAGGTTGCCGATGCATTTGCTCCCGGACTCGCTCTTGGGCAAGCGTTCGGGCGCCAAGGATGTTTTTCCGCCGGCTGCTGCTGGGGCAAACCCACGACGCTGCCGTGGGGCGTGCATTTTACCGAGCTTGGGCACGAATATACAGGCGTACCGATCTATGGGCCTGACGGCAACGACGTGTTTCTTCACCCGACACAGCTTTATGAATCGTTCATCATGCTGGCGGTTTTTGGCTTGTTGTTTTACCTTCACCGGCACAAGAAATTTGACGGGCAAATTTTGATCGCATACGGCATCATCTATTCGGTCGTCAGATTTTCGATCGAATTTATCCGCGATGACCCGCGCGGCGATCTGCTAGGGTTTACGTCTCTTACCGGCCTTTCGACATCGCAGGGCATCAGCCTTATTGTTGCTGTCGCGTCGATCGTCTTCATGATCATGCGGCATCGACGTGCCACTAACCCCACCCACGAGATCTCAAGTGAATGAAGAAACCTCATCGCTCATATTCAATCCAACGTCGGAAGACGCGGGAAAGCGTCTCGACGCCTATCTTGCGGAAAAGATCGACGGCTGGTCGCGTTCTCGATTGCAGCGGCTGATCGAGAACGAGGATGTTTTGGTCAACGAAACAGCGGTCAAACCTTCGTATAAAATTCATGAAGGCGAGGAGATCGAGGTCGATCTGATCGAGGTGCCTGTTGCCAGATTCGAGTCGGAAAACATCCCGCTCGATATTGTTTTCGAGGATGAATATCTCGCCGTTATAAACAAACCAGCCGGAATGGTCGTGCATCCCGGTGCCGGCGTGCAGAGCGGAACGCTGGCAAATGCGATCGCGTATCACTTTGAATTTGAGAAGTCAGAAGTCAGAAGTCAGAATGCAGAAGCAAGAATCGGAATTGTCCACAGACTCGATAAAGACACCTCAGGTTTGATCGTCGTCGCAAAGACGGACGAGATCCACGAGGCATTATCGGAGCAGTTTCGAGAACGCCAGGTTTATAAGAGTTACGTTACACTTGTCCACGGCTCGCCTGACACGAACACAGGAAAGATCGAAGCCCCGATAGGCCGCAACAAACACAACCGCCTTCGGATGAAAGTCGCTACGCACGGCCGAAGCGCCCTAAGCCTCTGGAAAGTGCGAACACGATACGCCAAATTCACGCTTCTCGATGTCGAGATCAAAACCGGCCGCACGCACCAGATACGCGTACATTTGGGCTATATCAATTACCCCGTTGTCGGCGATGAGATCTACAACGAAGGCCGCGACAATACGGTCGCCGATACTAATACTCGCAACGCCATCGCGTCCATGCGGCGGTTTTTCCTCCACGCCGAACAACTTTCATTTACTCACCCCAAAACAAATGAACGACTAGATTTCATACAGGA
>JBKJJR010000034.1:0-3393 GCA_046597835.1 Pyrinomonadaceae bacterium | reverse complement strand
TAGCCACAATCTGGGAATGGATATGCCGCTTGTTGCTTATGGACATGCGGGTTATCCGCTTTTGATGTTTCCGACGGCGGCGGCCGATTATTTGGAATACGAGCGGTTTTATCTGGTCGATGCGATAAAGGATTTTATCGAGGCAGGGTTGATCCGCGCATATTCGATCAACTCTGTCAATAAATACAGCCTGTTGAATCGGGAATCGTCCCCGTCGTGGAAGGTTGAAATGCTCTCGCGTTATGACACCTATATTATGGACGAGGTTTTGCCGCTGATCCGTAATGAATGCGGCGATGATGCGAAACCACTGACGACCGGAGCGTCGTTAGGCGCGTTTCTGGCTGCGAACAGCTACTTCAAACACAGCGATCATTTTCGCGGTACGATCGCGATGAGCGGAAGCTATGATATCTACAACTATCTTGAGGACTATTTTGATGAAAATGTTTATTTCAACAATCCGATGATGTATCTCAAGAATCTCAACGACGATCATCACCTGCCGCGTCTGCAAAAAGCGGATTCGATAGTAATCGTCACCGGCCAGGGATCGTTCGAGGCCCCGGACCGCAGCCGCGAGTTCTCGGGCTTGCTTCATTCGAAAGGCATCCCGCACAAATTAGACGTTTGGGGCCATGATGTCAACCACGACTGGGTTTGGTGGCGAAAAATGCTTCCGTATTACCTCGGAGAGTTTTGTCGTTGATCAGCACGCCGTTCTACTCAAACAGCATCATACGCTCGACATATTTGGCGATTATGTCGGCTTCGAGATTTACAGCATCGTTAGGGTTTAGTCTCGACAGGTTCGTCATTTCCCATGTTTTTGGGATGATGGCGATGTCAAAATGACCTTCTGCTAAAGCGGCGATGGTCAGCGAAATACCTTCGACAGCGACTGAGCCTTTGTGAACAAAATATCTGGCAAGTTCCGGCGGAAAACCGATCTTTACAGTGTAAAAATCGCCTTGAGATTCTGCCGAAAGAAATGTTCCCCGTCCATCAACATGGCCTTGCACGATATGGCCGCCGAGGCGGGTTGCCGGCGTGACAGCGCGTTCTAGATTGACGGGCGAGTTCGGTTTTAGATTTCCGAGTGTCGTTCGATCGAGAGTTTCGGGCGAGACATCGGTGGCGAATGAGTTTTTTGAAACATCAATCGCCGTCAAGCAAACGCCATTGACGGCAATAGAATCGCCGTTATTTATGTCAAAAGTAATGAGTTTTGCGGAAACGACGATCCTCGCGCCGGCATCACGGGCGTCAATCGAGGATATTGAACCTAACTCTTCGATCAATCCTGTAAACAATCTGCTTCCTTGTTTTAGATCGGTAATTTCAAATTTGAAATTTCTTAGAACCACGGCTTTTTGCCGTTTATGTATGTATGGACAAATTCCTCGTCGGATTTTGTGAGATACATTATTCCCTCGACTATGCCGATAATGCTCACTACCGCTGACGCGATACCGCATGTTAAAAAGCCTCCAACAAGCGAAACTGCAAGCATAATTATCCCTTCGGTGGTGTAACCGAGCAGAAATTTATGAATACCCAGGCTGCCCAGCAAAATGCCGCACAATCCGGCGGCGATCTTTTTGTCGGCGCCGGGCGGTTTGGTTTGATAGACAGGCTGCATGGGCATCGGGCTGACAGGCAGCAGCGTCCCGCAATTTGAGCAGCGCCCGCCCGGGCTGAGATTTTGGGAATGACAGTTAGGGCAAGTAACGTATTGAGTTTGCATCGGAATTTCTCCTCATTTCGGATTTTACCAACATCAGGCGAAAATGCGAGTGTTATAGAGTGTCTTTTTAAATCAGTTCAATGCCGGTGGAAGCATCCGTTCCATCTCAGCCGGTTCTATCCGGGACAATTTACGGATGTCAATTGAAATAGGCTCCCCGTCCTCGACCTCGTTGTAGATGCTGACAAATTTATGTCCGCAGCGTATCTCGTGCGGCTTATATGATGAACGTGTGTGAACGACTTGTGCAAACGTCTCGTCGGTCGCGGATATCAGGATCAGAAGCTCGGCGTCGGTCGCGATCAGGTCTTCCTGCGTGAGCCCTTTGAATGGAGAATTCTCGGTAATAGGGTGGACGACGGTCAATGCGAGCGGCAAAAAGGTGACGTTGCTGCGTTCGAGATCGAGAAAGTCAAAACGGCGGACAGTGCGTCCGTTCTCGTTGACGAACCGGGCAAAGAGCACTTTGATAGTGATCTCGATCAGTTGGCTGCTGCGGCCGTTGACGAGGCGAAACATCAATCCTTCGATGTTGCGATAGGGGGCAATGACGGCGACATCGCTGAAAATCATCTTTGCCACCGGGCGTGCAAAGCGAGCGAACACTAGTCCTGTTATGAGCGCGTTGGCGAGCAGGCTATAATAGGATTCGATCGTGACAAGCAGATTGGGAACAAAACCAGCCGGATGGATAGTCCCGTAGCCGATGGTGGCAAAGGTTTGCACACTGAAAAAGAAACCACGGACGAACATATTCAGCATCGGCTCGGCCGATGTATCCACGAGAGCTGCCGGGCCAAATGATGCATAAACCGCACCGAATACGACGTTGCTCAAAAAGTAGAGCAGCAGCACAAGCAGCAGGAACGACCGCCACCTCATTGAGAGCAGAGTGTGAAATAGATTGAGCGACGAAAGCAGTGGCAATCCAGTTCGCTCGACGTTGAACGAGCCGTCCCCATTGAGCAGCCGCTGACGGCTTTGTCCCGAAACGACAGATCCAAATCCAAGATCGCGTTCCTCGTCCCGAGTCAGGCGGCCGCCGTCAAGTGAATTTTCCAGCGTTTGTTCTGCCACGGCGATAATTATAACAGAGAGAAAATTTGCCCGCGAATAACACGAATCAATACGAATAATAATATAGACTAAGGCCACTCGCCTTATTTGCGGGCAAACACCATCTTGGATTTTGTCAGGTTTGATGATTAGATAAATGTATGGCCGACGCAAAACAACCGGAAAATCAACCGCCCGGATTACGCCGTAAAGAGAATGGTGAGGTTGAGACTACTTCACTCGCCGATTTCCTCGAGTGGTTTTTGTTGTACGACGTACGCACTGCCCGAATGCGTCACGCAAATACTGAAGAGTTGTTTCAGTGGAAGCAAATGGATGATGTCGAACAGGGCATCTCGATCTTTCCTTTTGAAAATGCCGAAGCGCGTTTTGCCGTCGGCGCGTTTCAGGCACTTGCCGAGAATAATTCGGAACCACTGTTAAAACTCTGGATCAGCGATCTTCTCGAAGCCCTGCAGGAATCTCACAAAACCAAAACCGAAATTTCTAATTCCTATAATTTAGACGAAAATCTCGAAGAATTTTCACTGGTGAAGTCTGAAAAACTAACGACAAACGTCGAAAAGCGG
>JBKJJR010000351.1:0-2958 GCA_046597835.1 Pyrinomonadaceae bacterium | reverse complement strand
GCGTCGTCGCTGCATAAACTCCATAACCCAAAACCAGTGCGCCGCCTAACAATGCGGCTACTACTCCCTTTCTCAATGTAATGATCTTCATTTCCTTTCTCCTGTAGATTCTAATTGCTTGAAATTTGCGTCGGCTGTTATAATTCAGGACGAATAGCTTTTCGTCTAAAGCTCCTGGCAACCGACGTTTTCTGCACTGTGCGGATACAGTCTGAACGTCGCCAGTTTTGTTGTCTTTGGAGAATTTTCCTGGTTTTTTCCTAAATCTTTCCGGGTATCAAATGAGCGACGGAAACGGACATTTTTATGAATTTGGGTCGTTTCGGCTCGACGTCGGGGAACGTCAGTTATTGAATGGCGCCGTTCCGGTCCCATTGACACCGAAAGCCTTCGACGTGCTCGCTGCACTGGTCGAGCGCAGCGGGCATCTGATCGAAAAGGACGAATTGCTTAACCTCGTATGGGGCGACGCGTTCGTCGAGGAGATCAATGTTGCCCGTACGGTTCACACGTTGCGAAAGTTACTGGGCGAGGACGGGAAGGACAATAAATTCATCGAGACGGTGGCAAGAAAAGGCTATCGCTTTGTCGCGGAAGTGCGCATGGTCAAAAGCGCCAGACGAGGGCCATTACCGTTAGTCGCTGCCGTCGAAGACGCTGAGCAACTCACGACCGGGATCGAAACTGAGCCGCAGGTTCCAAAACCACATCCAGAGCCCTCTCCAAGCAGAGCCAAGCTCTCATATTTCGCAGGCGTTCTATTGTTATTGACAGGCATTGCGGTGTTTGGGGGTTGGTATCTTAGAGGCGACCGGAATAGCTCCGAGGCGCCCAATCAGGGGCGTTCGCCGGCCTATGACCTCTATATGCGTGGCAAGGTAAAGGTCGCAAGTGAGAATCGGGCTGACACCGAAGCCGCTATTAAGATTCTCGAAGAGGCTGTCGCCATCGACCCCAACTTCGCCGAAGCTTTCGCCCAACTGGCTCGCGGATACAACACGATGGCGTTCAAGTACAGCTCGGATCCGGACAGAAAACAATATAACGAAAATGCCGAAGTTGCGATAGATAAAGCTCTCGCCATCAACCCAAACCTTGCCGAAGCCCATTTCGCTCGCGGTCTGATCCTTTGGACCAATTCTAAACGGTTTCCGCACGAAATGGCGATCCAATCGTACAAACGTTCTCTGGCTTTGGATCCGAATCTCGATGAGACGCATCATCAACTTTCGTTGGTCTATTCACATATCGGTTTGCTCGACGAGGCCTTTTTTTCCGTCAACAAAGCTCTCGAAATAAATCCGAACAATACGTTGGCACGTTTTCGTGCCGGGGTTTATATCGCCTATGGGGGGAAATTCGACGAGGCGATCGCGGTATATAAGACGATCCCCGCGGATTTTACCCCGCTTATTGTGGATCGAAGCATGGCCGAAGCGTTGATCCAAATAGGGCGTTTAGGTGAGGCGGAATTGATAGTCGATGAATATCTGAGGAAATATCCTCAGGACGAAGGGGGAAGCTTCACAGGCGTAAAGGCACTACTACTTGCGAAGACCGGCAAACCTGCCGATGCGGAGGAGGCGATCGCGCGTTCCATTCGGATCGGGAGCGGGTTTGGCCATTTTCATCACACGGCGTATAACATCGCATGTGCTTATGCGACGTTAAATATGCCGGAAGAGGCCGTCAAATGGCTGGAAAACGCGGCCGAAAATGGTTTTCCAAACTATTCGTATTTTGAGGTCGATCCCAACCTTAACAATATCCGCCACAATGATCGATTTCAGAATTTTATGACAAAACTTCGAGCTCAGTTTGAACGATTCAAACATCTGACAGCGGGCGAGGAGGGGTAAATCCTGGCTTGACGAATATGGGCAAATCACATCTAATAGCCGTGATATGAAAAAAATCTATCCTCTTTTCGTTTTATTGATACTTTGTTTGTCCGCGTTTGGGCAGCAGACGCCGTCGCCGGAGGCGTCGCCCGGTCAGGATTTTGATGTCGTGAAGATAACGACGAAATTGGTTCAGGTGGATGCTATTGTTGTGGATAAGAACGGGCAGCAGGTGCGCGATCTCAGCCTGAACGATTTCGAGGTTTTTGAGGACGGCAAGGTGCAAAAGATCTCTAATTTTTCCTACGTCGATACCGAAGCGGGGCATTCTGCCACGCCGATCAGATCAAAAGAAAAGACTGAGGTAAAAATAAAAAATGCGCCCATCGCGCCGCCGGTTAGGGTAACGCCGGGAAACTCCGGACGGATAATCACTTTCATAGTCGATGACGGCAATTGTGCTGTTTCAAATATAGGAATGAGGGCTTCGCGGGAAGGGATCCAAAAATTTATCCGCGAGCAGATGCTGCCGACCGACCGTGTGGCGATCTATCAAACCCGTTCGGGCAGCACCGCGCTGCAGCAATTTACTAACGACAAGGTCCGTTTATTAAAGATAGCGGGCAAGATACACTGGATACCGCCGATGGGAAGCTGCTCGTCGAACGACGGGAGCTTTTTTGCGGCAGCCAAGTCGAACACATACGTCAAGCAATCGGCTCTCGGCGCGACGACCAACACTATCGAAACAGCCGCAGAAAGAAGTGCTCGGGAACATACTGAGGACCGCGTTGCAAACAATCAGATCGTCGGGACCCTCGGCATGATCAGATATGTGATCCAGGGATTGCAGCGGGCACCCGGGCGCAAGATAATGTTTCTTCTGTCGGACGGTCTGTCAATCAACGAGCGGAACGGTCGTTTTCTGGATTCGATCGGCCCTATGAAAGATCTGACCGAGCTGGCAAACCGGGCGTCGGTGGTAATTAACACGATGGATGTGCGCGGCGTGTTTGACGCAAATATGATCGAGGCCCGCGACGAGATCTATGCGCAGGACGATCCTCTCGCGGGGGACAAGGTCGGCAGTGATCGCTCTGATGTGGAAAGAAATTCA
>JBKJJR010000002.1:0-5374 GCA_046597835.1 Pyrinomonadaceae bacterium | reverse complement strand
AGTTGACGAACGGGTCAACGAGGCACTCGTCACCGACGAGATATCGATAGGCGATTACGTCCTTTCGGGCGGGGAACCGGCTGCAGTCGTTTTAGTTGACACCATCGTCAGGCTTTTGCCGAATGCACTGGGAAGCGATACATCGGCCGAGAACGATTCGTTTTCCGACGGGCTGCTCGATTGCCCTCATTATACGAGGCCGGCCGAATTTAGGGGAATGACGGTTCCAGAAGTTTTATTGAACGGCAATCATGCCGAGATAGAGAAATGGCGTCGCGAAAAGGCGCTTGAAAAAACCAGATCAAATAGAAGTGATCTATTAACAGGAGAAAATGGTGATATGTGAGCGGTGAGCCGCTGACCTCTGGCCGAATGAGAAAATGAATAGACTGGATTTTGTCGAAAAACTACAAATAAAAGAGAGCATACCTGCATTTCAACCGGGCGACACGCTGCGCGTTCACGTCCGCATTCAGGAAGGCAACAAAGAGCGCCTGCAAGCATTTGAGGGCATCTGCATCGCGATCAAGCACGGCGGCATACGCGAGACCGTGACGGTCCGCAAGGTGAGCTTTGGCGTGGGGGTTGAGCGCATCTTTCCGCTTCACGCAACCGTGATCGATCACATCGATGTCATCAGGCGCGGCAAGGTCCGGCGGGCGAAACTCTATTACCTTCGCGATCTACGCGGCAAAGCTGCCCGCATTAAGGAACGCGACACACGCGCCAAAAAGCAAAAAGCGAGCTGATCAGAGGTTAAGTAATGGCAAACGCGGAGCGGTTCGATTCATTTGAAAACGATGGATCGGCCGCCCGCGTTTCGCTGTTTAACGATCTCAAAGTCACGTCGATCGGCTTGGTCTTTGAGCAGCAGGCTCGCGACGCTGGTTTTAATTTCATAGCCGGTGTGGATGAGGTCGGTCGCGGGTGTTTGGCCGGTCCCGTTGTTGCCGGAGCGTGTATTCTTGATCTCACAAAGCCGCTTCCGAAAGGCTTAAATGACTCAAAAAAACTCACGGCGAAAACGCGCGACGAGATAGCCGCCGAGCTGAAGGTACTTTGCGTTGCGTATGCGGTCGGGCAGGTCGAGGCTGACGAGATCGACCGCATCAATATACTCGAATCGACAAAAAAAGCGATGCTCCTCGCCATTGACGGTTTAATGCCACAGCCTGATTTTTTGCTTATCGACGCGCTTCAATTAAAACAGTCCGGATTGCAGCAAAAAGCGATCATCAAAGGCGATACGATCTCGGCGTCGATCGCCGCCGCTTCGGTCCTTGCCAAAACCTACCGCGACAACTTGATGAGAGCTTACGACGCCGACTATCCGCAATACGGTTTTGCCGGCCACAAGGGTTACGGAGCCGCCTCGCATTTTGAAGCGATCCGAACGCACGGGACCTGTCCGCTGCACCGGAGATCATTTAAAGGCGTCCTTCCTGCATGACGTAAATCGGCCGTTGCGAATAAATAATTTTCAGGTTGTTAGAACGCTATCCATGCGGTGGGTTCTTTAGGATGCGAGACTGAGATTTTTGTCTCGGCCTTGTAAAGCGGCGGCCGCATTTGCAGCGCGATCTCGGCCGTCAGTTTTGCCAGGTGCGGCTCGTTAGCGCGCTGCGAGAGATGGGCGAGGACTATGTACCGGGCCCGCCCGTCAAAATCGTTCGTCAGCCAATCGGAAAGGTCTTCGTTCGAGAGATGGCCGCAGCGCGACATTATCCGCTGTTTTAGCTCCCACGAATAAACCGGACAGGCCCGGAGCATGTCGCGGTTGTGGTTCGATTCCATAATAATCGCGTCACAGGCGCGCAGTTTTTCTTTGACAAGATCGCTGAGGTGGCCGAGGTCCGTCACCGTCGCGATCCGCACGCCGTTCTTTCTCGCCACAAACCCAAAATTATCAACGGCGTCATGCGGGACGCTGAACGGCTCAAAATCTATGTCACCGATGCGAAAATCGTTGTTCGACTGGATCTCGACAGTTCTGTTCTTTAAAGCCGCGCGCCTCTTCACGGATTCGCTCTCACCGTTGCCTTTGCGAGGTTCGTAAAAAGCATCTTCGGTGAGACGCGAAACGTAGACCGGACATCTCACCGAGCCGGCCAGAACGCGCAAGCCGCCGGCGTGGTCGCCATGTTCGTGGGTGAGAAGTATGCCGTCGATGTTTTCGCCGGACACCCCGACGAGGGCAAGACGCCGCAGGATCTCGCGCGCGCTCATCCCGGCATCGACTAGGACCTTTGTCGTATCGGTCGATATCAAGACGGCATTTCCCGATGAGCCGCTGCCTAAAACCGTAAATCTCATATGACTCGACCTCTAACATCCTGCCTTCAAAGATCGCGAAATGATCTAACTACTCTGATAATTTCGACCGCATCGCTTTGCCCATTAAACGCGTAATAACTGAATTTGGCACGACCGTGACGACGCGCGCGACAAGATCATTGACAAATCCCGACACGATCCGCGTTCGCCCGCTTTTTACGCCGCGCAACGCTGTCTCGACAACTTCCTCGACTGTCTGCTGCCCCTTGACCTGCAGTGAGCGATCCAGGTTTGCCGCGGAATGAAAGTTCGTTTTTGTCGAACCTGGACACAACGCCATCACTTGAATTCCCAAAGGGCGGTTCTCCTCGGCAATGGCCTCGGAAAACGAATTTACAAACGCCTTTGTCGCCGCATAAGTCGCCATGAACGGTATCGGCTGAAAGCCCGCCGCCGAGGAAACATTGATGATCGTGCCGCTTTTTCGCGTTCGCATTCCATTTAGATAACGGTGAGTAATCGAAACAAGCGAGCGAATATTAAGGTCGATCATTCCGGCTTCGCGCTCGAGATCGAGTTTTGCAAAATCGCCGTACGAACCAAAACCTGCGTTGTTGACTAGCCAGTCGATCTCGAATCCGTGCTTTTCAGTTTCTGCAAATAATCGCTCGTCCGCGCCAGGTTCTGTCAGATCGAGTGCAACATAATGTGCGGTGATCTTATGTTCGAGCATCAGCTCGTCGCACAGTTCGTGCAATGCCTTTTCCGACCGCGCGACCAGCACAAGATCATGCTTTTTGGCGGCCAGCCTCCGGGCGAACGCCTCACCTATACCGCTCGATGCTCCGGTGATCAGGGTTGCCTTCATAGATCGTCTTCCGTCGGAACAAACGAAAAATAAACCGATAACGCACTCGCAATTACTATTGTAACAGTTCCGAAAAAACGGATAATACCGGCGACCGTCTTTGTAGAATTGATAAGCCCGGTTTCGGTCAGCAGATAATTCCAATCGTGAAAACTGCCTTCGCTGCCGGTAAAACCGCTTGTCAAAACAAGCTGCATCACTACCGCGTCAGCCGCATAAACCCAAACATTCAAAATGCTCTGCCCGACCCAAAGCAAAACGATCGCTGCGGAGTAGTAGCTCCGCTGCCAAACAAAATACCCCACAAAAACCACCGGGAAGATCACCTGAAACAGCGACCCGCCTGCAATGCCCATAAATTCGCCGAGGATGCGAAAAAGCAAATGGCCGGTTTCATGAATAGGCAGATCGACACTATCCAAAAAACTCCCCAGCATTGGGTTGAGAGCGATCAGTAGAAAATAGATCGTGAGCAGCAACGCTAAGACAAGCTTCGGAATATTCGGCCGCATGATGTTAAGAAATTGTGTTTGAATGTTGCAAAAATTCTTCACGCGAGATCGCATAGAAAACGCAGTCGACGCCATAATGTGGTTCGGTTTTCTCGTAATTCATTCCGCACTTTTCCATTATTTTCCAAGAGCCAACATTATCCGGATAGGAAACTGCGACGATGCGTTCGAGGCCGCACGATTCAAATCCATATTTCAGCCAGCCATTCGCACATTCATAACCGTAACCGTGCCGCCAAAACCGTTCGGAAAGATTATAACCGACCTCGATCTCGCCCGTGTCTTCGAGCGGCTGCAGGCCGCTAGTGCCGATCAGCACGCCCGTCGATCTCAGGCCCATTGCGCAGTTGCCAAAGCCAAATTTTTCGTGACAGTCGATGTAAAACTGCAGCCGTGTCGCCAGCGATTCGGGGTTCTGCATCTTCGCGCCGCCGAGATAGCGGTTCACCGGCTCGGGCGAGCGCATCTCGATCAGCCACGGCAGATCGTCTGTCGTGAGCTTTCTAAAGAATAGACGTTCAGTCTCGATCATACAGAACCAATATGCAGCCTTTTGATTTCCTTTGCGATCCTTGCGTCTTTGCGTGTAATCTTCTCACGCGAAGACGCAAAGATCGCAGAGGAAGGATTCAAGGGGACAGACGGCCGATTTTCCATACATTACCGTCGAGCGTATAACTGATGCGGTCATGCAAGCGATTCTGCCGCCCTTGCCAGAACTCAAATTTCTCTGGCTTCAGTCTAAATCCACCCCAGAATGGCGGCAGCGGAACCTTATCGCCAAACTTTTCACGAAATTCACCAAAGCGTTTTTCCAAAACTTCGCGAGACGCGATCTCGCTGCTTTGCGCAGACGCCCAAGCTGCGAGACGGCTGTCGACCGGGCGTGATTTAAAGTACTTTTCCGATTCCTCCCGGCTGGTTTTTTTGGCGTTACCATAGATAGCTATCTGCCGGTTTAGCTGTGGCCAGAAAAAATGGAAAACGGTCTGTGTATTTTTCAGAAGGTCAATTCCCTTTTTGCTCTCGTAGTTTGTAAAAAATACAAAACCGTTCACGTCAAAAAACTTTAACAAGACAACACGAACTGACGGGGCTGCGTCATCGCCGACCGTGGACACAGTCATCGCGTTTGGATCGAGAATATCAGACTTCAGTGCTTCATTCATCCAATCCGCAAATTGTTCAAACGGGTCAGCGGCCATGTCCGCTCCGAGCAAGCCGTCGGATGCAAAATCTCTGCGAATGTCGGCAAGATCGGTCATGTTCAGATCATATGGACAAGCAGCCCGTCCTTTAGTTTCGGCTCGAACCAGGTAGATTTTGGCGGCATGATCTCCCCCATATCCGAGACGGCAAAAAGGTCATCCATTGTCGTTGCGAACATCGAAAACGCGACCTTAGCAACGCCCTCGTCCACGACACGTTCGAGCTCTGCGGTTCCGCGGGCTCCCCCTACAAACCCTATTCGCTGGTCCGTTCGGGCATCACCGATGCCTAAAACCGGTTCGAGTAGAAAGTTCTGCAGAATGCTCACATCGAGCCTCTCGATCGGGTCGGGCTGGCGAACGTAGTTGACCGCGAACCGCAGTTTGTACCATTTGCTAGCCATATACATGCAAAACTCGCCGTGGTTTTGCGGCTCCTTTTCGTCAGTTTCGCTCAATATAAAATTCTCTTGTATGCGCGTGAGGAACTCCTCTTCCTTTAGGCCGTTGAG
>JBKJJR010000308.1:0-5670 GCA_046597835.1 Pyrinomonadaceae bacterium | reverse complement strand
CTTGTTACGATGACCGACTCGATCGGCAAAGAGCGTTTCGCCATCTCAGATGAATCAGGCATTTATCGCTTCGCAGGCCTGAAGCTCGGGCAGACATACACTGCCGGCGTCAATTCGACCCGTTATCACTTTACTCCGCTGACCATTAGCGTCAACGGCCAACTGCTTAACATGAATATGATCGCCGATCAATAAAACGACCGCGACTCAACTTAACGGGGCTGTCCGAACGATTGTTTCGGACAGCCTCTTTTTTTACGAGCGAACTAGGTGCGGTTCTTGCTAAATTTTGCTTCCTATCCCAAAATCAAAAGATATCCAATGAAAGCGATAGCCACGCAAAAAGAAGCTGAATTCCATTCAAGCGACCTGGCAAAGGTCGACGCCGGGCTTGTAAAAAGATGCCGTCAGGGCGACCAAACGGCGTGGGACGCGCTGGTCGACCGCTATCAGCGGCTTATCTATGCCATACCGCGACGAGCGGGCCTGAACGAGGAACAGGCGGCAGATATTTTTCAGGAGGTCTTTCTAACGCTTGTCGAAAAGATCGACTCGATCGAACAGCCTGAAAGGATCAGGTCGTGGATCGTGACGACGGCAAAATTCAAAACGTGGGGCGTGATACGAGGGTCGAAAGGGCATTATTCGCCTGAAACGGAAGAAGAAATGGAAGGGGAAATGGCCGCGATCGCCGATAGATCGCCGCTCGCCGATGACCTGCTGATCGAGATCGAAGAGCAGCATTTGATAAGAACCGCGTTGAAGCTGTTAGAAGAGCGGTGTCAACAAATACTATCGATGATATATTTATGCGACCCCGCGGCGACCTATGCGGAAGTGGCGGAAGCGATCGGCGTTGGCGAGACCAGTATCAGCCCATTGCGTTCGAGGTGCTTGAAAAAATTGGAAAAAGTGCTGACAAAATGATGCCGCGTGTCTTTTTGCGGTCTTTACCCGCACTGTTCGATTGAGGACGAGATTTGGGAAGCCATGAAGAATTTAGAAGACAACAAAATCGAGCACATCATCCACCGGATGCTCAACGACAGGGCAGCAGACGCTCCGGCGGATGCGCTCCAATATGTTAAAGATCTATATCGGACGCGTGCCGTTGCACCAAAAGCCTCTATAATCCAGCGGGTGTTGGCGGTTATGCAAGTCGATCTGGCTCCGAATAAGGCGGCGTACGGCGAGCGTTCCGTAACCGGCGCGCAGGCACGCCAAATGTTGTTTGATGCCGGCGACAATGCTGTCGATCTGCGGATTACCGCCGTCAAGAATGGATTTGATCTAAGAGGCCAAATACTCGGCGAGGGCTTAGAAAATGGTGAGATCGAGATCGCTAATACCGAGGTCTCGGTCAAAGTAAAGATCGACAAAACGAGCGGGTTCAAAATTTCCGGCCTACTCGCCGGCAAATACGATCTTACGATCAGAGGCAAAGAAACCGAGATCGTCCTAGAACAATTACAACTCAAATAATCCTCAGATCACCATTCCCACCTCAAACGACGAAGGGTCGCGCGAACCTTCGTCGTTTCCTCATTGTATAATCAAAATTTATGCGAAGAGCCGAATTGGCAAGGGATCTCGTCAGAGCCGCAAATGCCGCAACGCGTAAGCGTCTGCTGACGCAAAATCGTCGTCTTGCCGACATCCGGCTTGCCCGCGAAATTAGCAAGATTTGTTACGCAGCCTGGACGGTGGAACCGGTCAAGGCTCGACGTGCGGCATCGGCGATGCGCTGCCTCGCAAAGATCAACCATCAGGACGAGATCGAGGCTACGGCATTTTGGGTGTCAGGCATTTCGGACCTCACGACGGCGAGGTTTGAATCAGCGATCGCCAACCTCGATAAGGCCGCGGAAATATTTACTCGTATCGGCCGGCTATCCGATGCAGCGCAAACGAATGTCGCAAAACTATTGGCTCTGGCTATGCTCGGCCGGTACGATGAAGCTGTTGCCACCGGCCAAAAAGCCCTGAAGATATTTGTCGGCGAAGGTAACGACCTCGCCGCAGGCAAGATCGAGATGAATCTAAGCAATGTCGTCTCACGACAGTCGCTCAATCACGAAGCAGAGAAATACTGCAAGTCGGCCCGGCGGCGTTTCGTCAAATGCGGGGATGACACATGGCGAATATTGTCGGAGAACGGACTCGCGAATATCTATGCTGAGCTGAACGATTTCGACAAAGCAGATCGATATTATCGAATGGCGCTTGAAGGTGCCCGGGCAAAGAAAATGCACGTTACCGAGGCCGAGGTCGAAGCCAGCATCGGTAATCTGGCAATGGTGCGCGGACGTTACGCCGAAGCCCTGAATTTTCTCGAACTGTCGCGGCAAAAATACAATGAACTCGGCCTGCCGCATCAATCCGCGATCGCCGATCTTGAGATCGCTGACATTTATTCAGAACTCAATCTTGGCAACGAAGCGGTCAAAATATACGAGCGGGTAACGCGCTCTTTTTGCCGGCTAAAGCTCCCTGCGGAAGAGGCTAGCGCGAGGCACAACTACGGGCGGACCGCGACATCATTAGGCGAAAGGCCGACGGCGGCTCGCGAGCTAAGAAAGGCATTAAAATTGTTTGAAAGACTAAAAAATCAGTCCGGTCAAACGTCGGTGCTGCTGTCACTCTTGAAACTGGCGATCGATAAAAGCGATCATTCAGGCGCACGCTTGTATTTGGATCAGATCTCTGCCGCCGGAATAAGTGAAAATCCCAGGCACACTATTCGACTAAACCTTCTGGAAGGCGAACTCCTTAGACAAACTGGAAAATTTGGGGAAGCTGTTAAAAAGTTGTCCGAAGGACATCTATTGGCAAAAAAAAATCGCCATATGAATGCAATGCAATTCGCTCTGAATGCTCTCGGCACGATAGCCGTTTCACAGGGAGAAACAGCAATTGCAATATCCTACTTTACCAAGGCGATTAATGTTATTGAAAATTTGCGGTTTCCCTTGGCGTCTGAAGAAATGAGCATGGCATTTTTTGCTTCAAAGCTTGCACCCTATGAAAATCTTACGCACCTTTTATTGACTAAGAACAAGGTAGCCGCTGCGTTCCGCGTAGTAGAAAGTGGCCGCTCCCGCTCATTGCTGGACGCTATGCCGGACAGTTTAGACCCGTCCTCGGCGGTTCCCAAAAAACTTCAGGAGGAGTCAAGAGAGCTTAGGGCGGAACTTAACTTTTCTTACAAACGATTTGATAGCTCGGCCGGGCCGGAAATGCATCGGCTTGCTAACGACATCAACCGCCTCGAAGCAAAACTCGCCAAAACACTACGTGAGATCAACAACCTCGCGCTTTCAAAGCCAAATTCCCGCCGACATCAAAACGGTGAATTCAGTCTTCGGCGACTCCAAAAGCAGCTTGACGACTCAACAACGATTATCGAATACGTCGAATTTCAAGGCAAGATCTCGGCATTTGTCATATCGGGGAAAAAGATCAGATTCGTCCGGGATCTGACGACATCACGGCAAGTTGGTCAGTCGCTCGAGGAACTTCATTTTCAGTTTGGCTCGCTGCGATACGGGAATATTCAGCTCGGGCGGTTCATGGATTCATTGAAAGCTCGGGCCGACGAATGCCTGAAACAACTCTATGACCAGCTTTTGCGATCTATTGAACCTGAGATTACTGGCAACAGATTGATAATTGTTCCGGTAGGCATCCTGAACTATGTGCCGTTTCATGCATTACATAGTGGTGGGGGAGGAGGAGGAGGCAGATACGTCATTGAACGCTTTGAAACAAATTACGCGCCGAGTGCTGGGGTCTGGAGTGCGCTGCAGGAGCGGCCAGTGCGAAAAATAAGAAATTCGCTGCTGGTTGGTTACGCTGACGAGCGGATACCCCTCGTTGAAGATGAGATCCGCAAAATTCAAACAATTCTTCCGGATCCTGCGACACTTGTCGGTAACGCGGCTTCGTTTTCCAATTTTCTTGAAAACGCTTCCAAATTCGACCTGATCCATCTTGCGTGCCATGGGAAATTCCGTGCCGAAAACCCAATGTTCTCAAGCCTGCATCTGGCTGACGGCTGGGTAACCGTACGCGATATTTGCTCGCAACGACTCCGGGCCCGGCTCGTCACTCTGAGCTCCTGCGAGACCGGCCTCAGCAAGGTCTTTGCGGGCGATGAGATCCTTGGGCTGGCGAGGGGTTTCCTCACAGCGGGCGCTGATACGTTGGTTGTAAGTCTTTGGACCGTAAATGACGCTGCGGCCGGTCATCTGATGAGTGATTTTTACAAGAATTTGCAACGCGGTGAGACGATCGGGGCATCTTTAAGAACGGCACAAATGGCTTTTGTAGAACGCAGAGAGCATCCATTCTATTGGTCGCCGTTTGTTTTAATGGGAAAATAATTTTTGGCAGATGTCTTTTTATCGCGAAAACTCGCACTGTGTTAACAGCAAACGGTTTTTATACTAAACGGGTGTGAGGATAGTAAATGAGCAGAATTGTGAATATTTTTTTTAGCTGGGCCTCGGCATTGTTTCTCATCGCCGGCCTCAGCGTTTTCGCTTACGGACAAGGCAATTGCAGCTGCGTCGCGGATCAAGTGATAGTTCAACTCACTAATGCGTCCGATCTTCCGGCGATTACGGCGCAGTATGGCCTTAATCCGACGCCGATCTCGCAGGTCGCATTGCCGCCGATCTACTTATTGCAAATTACGAACGGGCAGACACCGCCGCAGGTCATATCGGCAATGACGGGCGACGTGCGGATTATCTTTGCAGAGGTCAATCGCAAGCTGTCACAGGTCGAGCAGCCGGGGCTGCCATGGACGCTCGGACAATCCTGGGCGATAGGCCAATCCTGGGCGATCGGACGCAGCTCTAAAGCATACGGACGGCAATGGTTTCCGAGCCGAATTCGGTTGAACGAGGCGTTCGCGGCGGCCGGTACCAGAGGTCTGCGTGTTGATAACGGGCAGCCCATCGTCGTCGCCGTTCTTGACACGGGCATTGACCTCAATCACCCGGCTTTTGCCGGCCGGTTGGTTCCACCGGCGGATCGTTGGGATTTTGTCGATGGTGACAATGACCCGAGCGAAGTAGGCGTTTTGCGTCAAAACCCAGCATATGGGCACGGAACGCACGTATCCGGTATTGTGGCACTGACCGTCCCCGACGCCAAAATTATGCCAATTCGCATCCTTGACCGGGATGGATCGGGCGAACTCTGGCGAATTGTCGCGGGCCTTATTTTCGCGGCGAATCACGGCGCGGACGTCGCGAACCTTAGCATCGGATATCCCGAAGATGTTCGGGTTCTTCACGACCTACTCGACTGTGTGGATTCCGGTACTACGCCGATTGGAACAACCTTTCCCGAAATTGGAACACACCGATTGGCTGTTTCGGTCGCGTCTGGCAATGGCGGAAATGTGACAGAGATCTTTCCCGCCGCGGAGACCCGCGACGGCATGTTATCCGTAGCCGCGAGCACGCGTTACGATGAGTTGGCGAGATTTTCTTCATACGAACGTCATTGGGTTGACGTGACGGCCCCTGGCGAGAATATCGTAAGCGCATTGCCCGGCGGTGTATATGGACTCTGGTCTGGGACATCGATGGCCGCGCCGATCGTTGCCGGCCTCACCGCCCTCGTAAAGGCACGATATCCGACCACGTTCGCCACTCCGCA
>JBKJJR010000196.1:0-4244 GCA_046597835.1 Pyrinomonadaceae bacterium | reverse complement strand
AAACCTTAGTCTCTTAAATATCTCACTGACCGCCGACATTAACTCTGCCTCGATGACCATTGAATTTGATCCGATAGCATCTACATCGCATTGGTAAAACTCACGAAAGCGTCCGCGTGCGGGCCGGTCGGCACGCCAGACGGGTTGGATCTGATAGCGTTTGAAAAATTTTGGGATGTTGTTGCGCTGATTGGCGACAACACGTGCAAGCGGCACTGTCAGATCGTATCGCAGGGCAAGGTCGGCAAGCGCATCTGATGAGTCGCCAAGGCTCAGGCCGCCACTGAGCTTATCGCCGCGCTTGAGGATCTTAAAGATAAGCTGGTTGCCCTCGTCGCCGTATTTGCCCATGAGGGTTTCGATGTTTTCGACGGCGGGCGTTTCGAGCGGCTCGAAGCCGTAGCTTTCGTAAACCTCTTTGATAATGCCGATCACGTATTCGCGTTTTCTGACGTCGGAGGGTAGAAAATCGCGCATGCCGCGTGCTGGGTTGGTGCTTGCCATAAGGAATCTATCTTAACGCAAAGACGCAAAGACGAGGAGACGCAAAGGGAGTTTTAGCTGCGGATTTACGCGGATGACGCGGATAAACAAATAAATTGCTTTCTGGTCTGCGTCTATCTGCGTTCATCCGCGGCTAAATACTGCTCTTTGAGATTCACATAATTTCGCCAGGACTGATCGAGATACGCGAGTTCGTCGTTTGTTAGTTCACGTTTTACCTTTGCGGGCGAGCCCATCACGAGAGATCTTGGCGGTATCTGTGTTCCCGGCGTCAATAGCGAACCGGCCGCGACGAGGGAATTGCAGCCAACGCGAACGCCGTCGAGCAAAATGGCTCCGATGCCGATCAGGCAGCCGCTTTCGACGTGGCATCCGTGGAGGACGACGCGATGGCCGACGGTTATTTCATCTTCGAGCACGGTCGAATGCGTATTCGAACTGACATGGATAACTGTCATATCCTGAATGTTCGTTCTCGCACCGATACGGATAAAATTTACATCGCCGCGAACGACCGAACCGAACCAAACGCTCGAATTTTCGCCAATCTCGACATCGCCGATAATGACTGCATCGTCGGCGACAAATGCGGTTTCGTGGATTTTTGGTTCAATTGAATTGAATTTTTTGATCATTGAGAAAAAATTAACGCAAAGTCGCAAAGATGCAAAGGTCATCGACCAAGTTTTCGTCGCACCATTCCAAATGCCTGCTCCAACTCCCTAACGCTCAGTAGCTTTGCGGCTATGACAAACGCAATGCCGCCGAGGGCTATCGGTGTTATCACCTCGGCCAGTTTTATCGGGAAAGTTCCTGTTCCGAATTGATTCAATAGAAAATGATAGCTCGCATAGCAAACTGCCGAAAGCACCGCCGAAGCAGCGGCGATCTTTGCAAACGAGAGCAGAATGTCGCGGCCGTTGAGACGTTGAATGCGTCTTCGCATCAACAATGCGAGAGCAAAGAAATTTACGAGAGCGACTATCGATGTCGCCAAAGCAACCCCGACGTGTCCATAGCCATATTGCGACAGCCACTCGCGAAGAAAATAGCTGGCAATAAAATTTACGCCGATAGAAATTATTGCAATTATCATTGGCGTTTTTGCGTCGTTCAGCGCGTAAAATGCGGGCGATAATATTTTGATCGCAGCATAACCCGTCAGCCCAATGGAATAACCGGCAAGAGCGACGGCTGTCATGCTGGTCGCGTTGGCGTCGAATTTTCCGCGTTCGTAAATGAGCCGAACGATCGGTTCGCCGAGAACGATCAGGCCGCACGCCGACGGCAGAGTCATTAGGAAAACGAGAGTCATCGAAGACGAAACAGTATCGCGAAATTCTTTGATCTTGCCCTCACTTGCGAGGCGAGAAAGCACCGGGATCGCGGCGGTTCCGACGGCTACACCAAACAGGCCGATAGGGAACTGCATCAAGCGAAACGCGTAACTGAGCCACCCTTGCGCGCCTTCGATGCCCGAAACAAAATACGTATTTATCAGAACGTTGATCTGCACGGCTGAAGTGCCGAGGATCGCCGGCGTCATCAGGGCGATAATTTTTTTCACGCCGGGATCTGTAAAACTGAGGATCGGCGAAAAGCGAAATCCGACTTTAAACAACGCCGGTATTTGCATCAGGAACTGCGCGGCTCCGCCGATCAATGTGCCGATCGCCATTCCGATGATTGCCCATTGCGAAGGGAAATCGGGTATCGCGTTCTTGTCGCCTGAAGTGAGCCATCCGCCGCCGCTTAAGTAGTATGCGAGACCGAGGCCGAACAGGATCGAGACGATATTAAAAACCGTCGAGGCAGAGGCGGGAATTCCGAAAACACCTTTTGTGTTGAGTACGCCCATCGCGACGGCTGCGAGAGCGACCAGCAGGATGAACGGGAACATTATCTGCGTCAGTGTCGTGGCGAGAGCGGCCTTTTCGGGTGAGAAACCGTCCGCGACCAGGTTGACAAATTGACGCGAAAATATGATGCCGATGATACAGATAACGCTCATCACGACGGCGAGGGCGTTTAGCACGAGGCTCGCGAGACGCCAAGCTTCTTTTTCACCTTTGTTGATCTGGTAATCGGTAAAGACCTTTACAAACGCAACGGAAAGGGCGCCCTCGGCAAACAGGTCGCGAAGCACATTTGGAATGCGAAAGGCAACGACATAAGCATCGTAGAGAAACCCTGCGCCGAAGTAGCGGGCAAAGATCATCTCTCGCACCAGGCCAAAAATGCGCGAGAACATTACCGCGATCGAAACAATACCCGCCGAACGCGCAACGCTGGTTTGCTTTGTCGCGGGCGGCGAGGCTTTTTGCTCGTTTTCGGGTTCAGTCATTTACGAGTGGATCGTCGTTATTGCCAAGCGGGATTATCTCACGATGTCCACAAAGAAAAAAGGAAGCATATTCTTGCTTCCTTGATCGATGTTTAGAATTGAGCGGACCTAATTATTTTTGCGATTTCTTCCGTCGGGATAATTTATGCGTGAGCGGGCGAGTCTCGTGTCGAGCGACACGGCATCGTATTTCATCGGAGCCGCGCCCCCGAATTGGCTCTGGACGAGCGAGACGAAATAGTTTTGGAATGAGCGAAATTTGGAAACGCTGCCGCGCTGGTTAAAGATCACGAAAAGATACTTGCCGCCACGCGTGTTGACCTCGCCGGCAAGCGAGCTGACGCCGGCGTCGGTCTGGCCGAGAGTTCCGGTTTTGCCCACGACACTGCCGGTGGAAAAATCGCCGTCAAAACGGTTTTCGAGTGTGCCTTTATCGATGCCGGCGACGGGCATAATATCGGCAAACGTCATCTTATAACGCGCGAGATCTGACCGAAGCGCACGCAGCAGCGACATCATCGCATTTGGCGTGACGCGGTTATAGCCAAGTCCGCTTGAGGTTTGCAGCGAAAACTCTACGGGCGGAATATTTGCGTTCAACTGGACCAGACGAGCGACTGCATACGGCCCGCCGAGCATGTCACCGAGACGCTCGGCGAGAAAATTGTTTGAATAACAAAGCGTGGCTTTGACGATCTCGCGAAGCGGCGTCGATTCATGCGTGAACAGAAGCTGCAGGCTGCTCGGTATGGGTTGGACATAAACTGAGCCCGTGAAAGTGATGCTCGGAACGCCGTTCGCCTGGCCGAATTTTCCGGAATAGGAAAGGTAATTGAACCAGGTTCGCGTCGCAGCGGGCGAACGCCGGGATGAATCCATCACCGTCAGAAGCGAATTCGCCGAGGCCGCCGACGAGCCGGCATAGTTCATTGCAAAATTATCGGTCACTATCAGATCACCGGTGATCGAACGAATGCCCATCTTATTCAACTCGTCAACAATCGTCACTGCGTGTTGAAAGCCGAACATCGGATCCTTGCCTGAAACAAAGAGATTGCCGTTGAGTGTGCCGGTTGAGCGGTCTATCGCACCGTCCGTGTAAACACTCGTGACAAAGCGAAAGTCGGGCCCAAAAGTTTTGAGAACGGCATAAGCCGTTGCGAGCTTTACATTCGACGCCGGATTGAAGACCGCATTAGAATTTGTTTCAACAACGACGTTGCCGTCCATCGATTCGACCAAAACGCCTGAATAACCCGGGATCGAGACCTCGGCAAGTGCCGGAAATAATGTACGGACCGCATTAAGCGAAGGCGTTGCCGGCGATGCGCTGCCGGTTTTCTGCACGAGAGCCGGCGTACCCGACTGCTTGGCGGAATAATTATCCCTAACGACC
>JBKJJR010000001.1:0-3294 GCA_046597835.1 Pyrinomonadaceae bacterium | reverse complement strand
CCTGCTCGCCTTTCGCATTCGTTGTTCTGATAGCATCAAGCAACTCCGGGGAAAGAGCGACATCTTTCCCGCCCGCCTGTTTGAACACCTCGCGCATATCGATCAGTTGTGCTTTCGTCAGGCCGCGTCCGCCGATACGGTCAGACAGTTTTAGATATGTGTATTTGCCCGTTTGGGCGTTATAAAATGATTCCATCGCAGGAGTTGCTGAACCGAGCACAACGACCGCTCCGGTGTAATGAGCTCGCATCACGGCTACGTCTCGGGCATTGTAATAGGGCGATTCGTGCTGACGGTATGACGAGTCGTGCTCCTCGTCAACGATCAGCAGCCCTATATTTTCAAGCGGTGCAAACACGGCGGACCGGGTTCCGATCACGATCCGGGCGTCGCCGCGACGGATCCGGCGCCACTCGTCAAAGCGTTCGCCCTGCGAGAGGCTCGAATGCAATATCGCAACATTTGAGCCAAAGGTCGTCCTCAACCGCCGCGAAAACACCGGGGTTAAAGCGATCTCCGGCACAAGCATCAATGCTGACCTGCCGGCCTCAAGAGCGAACTGCATCGCCCTTATATAGACTTCGGTCTTGCCGCTGCCGGTCACGCCGTGAAGCAGAAAGGCTTTGAAAACGCCATCGTCATTGAGCGCCGCCGTTAATGAATCAACAGCTCGTTGCTGCTCGACCGTAAGGGTAAAATTATCACGGTCTGGAAAGTTTGCGCCGGCCAACGGATCGCGCATCACGTCCTGCACATATACCTCGACGATCCCGCGCTTGGCCAATGAATTGATCGGCGAGGCGCCTACATCGGCCTGCTCAATGACATCCGTAAAGAGCATCTTGCCGCCGTTCGCGGTTAACAGGTCGATGATCCATTGCTGTTGGTTTGTTAACGGCTTTTCGAGATCGTCCTTGACGGTAGATAAGAGCCGAACGGCTTTGCGCCTCTTAGGCCGCACTTTTCCAGAGTTTATGCCGGCCGGCAAAGCCGCTTTAAGCATCTCGCCCCAAAAGCTCGCGTAATAATCCGCTGTCCAGTTCGTTAGTTTAAGTATCTCTGGTGTAATGAGCGGTTCATCATCCAACACCTCGATAACGTCTTTGAGCTTCGATTCATCGATCTCGACGCCGGCTGGAAGCTCGGAATGCAGACCGACGGCGTAACCGGTCAGATTTCTTCGGCCAAACGGCAGCTTCAAACGAGCACCGAGGGTTATCGTGCCGAGCAATTGAACCGGTACACGATATGTGTAAGCACGCCTCAGCGGTACCGGCAGAACGGCCTCGACATATGTTGGCAGCGGTGAAGTTTCCGCCTTTGAAGTGGACATTTTTGACCCTTAATGCAAATGATAACCTATCACAACATTTTGCTGAAAAGTCGTGCGTTGGGCGTGGAATCAATTTGAGGCAGCGGTCGCGGATAACGCAAAGGAAAGAAATTCTCGGGAAATGGTGAAATGTCTCTGCGTTCTTTGCGGACTCTGCGTTAAAATTCTTTTATGGAAGATCTGTTCAAGCCGGAAGACAAAAAGGGAATCAACAAGGTCTTTATTGCGGCCTTATTGATCGGCGTTGCGGTTATCGGAGCGGCGATCTGGGTTTTGTCATTAAAACCTTCGAGCGAGGAACAGACTGCTAAGATACTCGAAGGTTCTTTCCGAGAAGGCTCGCCGGAATTTGCCGAACTGACCAAGGACATAATTATTTCGACCGATAGCAATACCATTCAATCACCGATGGTAACGGGCACAATTTCAATGTTCATTAATGGAAAGATACGCAACAAAGGCACACGCACAATGAACGCCCTTGAGATCAACGTCGCCGTCGTCACTCAATTCAACAAAGTCCTCAAAGAAAGACGCATCCTCGTCGTGCCGACACAGGTGCCGCGTCTCGAACCCGATCAGACCATTCCTGTGACGCTCTCGCTCGACGGTTTTGCAAAGGACGACGACCGCGCAAATATTCGCTGGAAAGTCACCGCCATCCGCGTTGAGCAATAGTATAGGTTTCGATGACTAAGGCTAAAGCAATAATTTTGACTATAGCGGTATGGCTTGTTGCTTCCAGCTTATATGCGTATTACTACGTTGTGAGTATCTTGGCGTCGCCTGAAGAATATGACGCATATGCAATGAACTGGACGTTTCAGCTTTTATCGTTTTCGCTAATCCGATTGCCTTGGCTTTTATTGGGCCTGTTTTTAGCCATTAGTGTAGTTGCAGGCTTAATACCCGACAAAAAAGGGCATTCGATGGTGTAGATAAATTTCGCATTCAGGAGGTTTCCTTTACAAACAATTCCTCAAGCGACTGCTTTACCGGCTGGATCGAGGCGAGATGGCCGCCGGCCCTTCGGGTAATTTCCAGGACGGCGTCGATGTCGGTTTCGTCGAGGACGCGGATAATCGCGCCGCTTGGTTCCGGCGTGACCGTTGCGCCTGAAATGAACTCGACCTGTTCGCGGATCGCGTCGGCTGCAACATTTTGAATGCTGATCTCGAGTGCCCTTGACTCGCCGCTAGTTGTAAGAAGATCGTTCAGATTGCCCGAAGCCGCCAGTTTGCCGCCGCGCAGGATCGCGACCTCATCACATAGAGCTTCGATGTCGGAGAGGATATGCGTCGACATAAAAACCGTAGTGCCTTTCGCGCGCAGGCCGGCGATCAGTTCGCGGATCTCGCGGCGGCCGACCGGGTCGAGGCCGCTCATAGGCTCATCCAGAAAAACGATCTCCGGGTCGTTAATGAGCGACTGGGCGAGGCCAACGCGCTGCAACATGCCCTTGGAATATTTACGCAGTTGCTTTTTCCAATCTTTCTCATCGAGGCCAACGGCCGTTAGCAACTCTTCGGTTTTTGTTTTGCGAGTCGCTTTATCGAAACCAAATAACTCTCCAAAATATTCAATCAGCTCACGGGCGGTCAGGTAATCGTAAAAATACGGGTTCTCGGGACAGTAGCCGATCCGACGATGCATCTGCACGTCGGCGATATCATGACGAAGAATCTTTGCCGATCCCTCGGTCGGGAAGATGAGACGCATTAATGTTTTTATCGTCGTAGTTTTTCCGGCGCCGTTGCCGCCGAGAAAGCCGAAAATCTGACCGGGCTTGACGTTGAGCGTCAGGTCATCGAGAGCCCGCACACGCTTCTTCTTCCAAAAACCGATTTCGTAATCCTTTGAAAGATTTTTTATTTCAACGGCGTATTCCATAACTTAATTTAACGGTAGTTTTGTGCGTTCAGAATCGAGGCGTACACGGCAATTTTCTTTATCGAGGAGAT
>JBKJJR010000304.1:0-3357 GCA_046597835.1 Pyrinomonadaceae bacterium | reverse complement strand
GTAAGCGAAACCGACATGTCTAAGAGCGAAGTCACAATCTTGCTGGATCAGTTAAGTGCGGGTGACGGCGAAACGCCCGAACGGCTGTTGCCGCTTGTTTACGACGATCTGAGGCGGCTGGCAAGCGGCTTTCTAAACAACGAACACAACGCAAATACGCTGCAGCCAACAGCACTTGTCCACGAAGCGTATATCCGAATGGTCGACTGGAAAAATGTTTCATGGCAGAACCGTGCCCATTTCTTTTCGGTCGCGGCGGGTGTAATGCGAAATATACTCGTTGACAACGCCCGCACAAAAAATGCCCAAAAACGAAGCGGGACAAAGATCGTGCTCGATGACGCGATAAGTTTTCCGCAAAAGAAAGAGATCGATATTCTCCGTCTCGAAGAAGCCCTTGAAACGCTAGAAAAGGTGGACGTACGTCAGGCAAAGGTCGTCGAACTGAGGTTTTTTGGTGGTCTCTCGATCGAAGAAACTGCTTATATTTTGAAAGTGTCAGAAACCACGGTCCGCCGCGAATGGACGTTTGCAAAAGCTTGGTTTCAGAGAGAACTGCGACGGTGAAGGACACTGATTTTCAAAAAATAAAAGATATTTTTACCGCGGTGACCGAAACCCCGTTCGATCATCGTGAAGAGGTTTTGCTCGCCCAATGCGGTGAGGACGAAGATCTGCTCGCCGAGGTGCGGTCGCTGCTCGCGATCCACGACGAACCGGAGCACGATATAGAACAGCAGGCGTTTGACCTCGATTCGCTGACTGCCGGAAACGGAAAGGCGTACGAAGGTAAGTATTTTGGTCACTACAAGATTATCCGAGAGATCGGCGTTGGCGGTATGGGAGCGGTTTTTCTCGCGGAACGGACGGACGGAGAGTTTGAGCACCAAGTTGCAATAAAGATCGTGCGGCAAACGCTCGTCTCCAGCGATCTCGAACGCCATTTTCGACGCGAACGCCAGATCCTCGCAAGCCTAAACCATCCGAACATCGCCCAGCTACTCGACGGCGGCGTTTCCGAAAATGGCGAACCGTTCTTCGTCATGGAATATGTTGAAGGCAAAACGCTGACCGCCTTTGCTGAACAGCTTTCGATAAACGAAAAGTTGGGTCTGTTTCTCAAGATATGCGCTGCCGTTGCTTTTGCACATCGAAATCTGGTCGTTCACCGCGACCTAAAGCCGTCCAATATTCTCGTCACAAAAAACGGCGTGCCTAAACTGCTAGATTTTGGGTTGGCAAAATTGTCTGAAACTGATTCTTCTACAGGAAATGCCGGCACTACGCAAACCGCCTTTCGTGCCCTAACACCGGCCTATGCATCGCCCGAGCAGATAAGGGGAAACAAAGTTACAACATCCTCGGACGTATATAGCCTCGGGGTCATTCTGTACGAACTCCTCAGCGGCGACAAGCCATTTTCGGTTGAAAACAAAAATCTCGAAGAGATCATGCTCACTATTACCGCCAGCGAGCCGCTTCCGCCGTCTGCTGTAATTGAAAGATCGCCGGTCCTGCATCACCAGTTAAAAGGCGACCTCGACAATATTGTCCTGATGGCAATGCGAAAGGAGAGCGACCGGCGATATTCGTCCGTTGAGGTCTTTGCTCACGACATCGAGCGGCATTTGCACCATTTGCCGGTCAATGCGCGGCCGTTGACGATTAGATATCGGGCGGCCAAATATATTCAGCGTAATCGTATCGCGGCGATAGCGGCGTCGCTTATCTTGATCGCCATTTTCACTGGCTCGGCCATCGCTTTAATCCAATATCGCCAAACCCGAAAAGAACGTGAAAAGGCCGAGGCGATAAATACATTCCTGCAGAAGATGTTACTCACCGCTTTACCGCAGGGAAAAAAGAGCGGCTACTCCTCGACGATCAACGACATGCTCGAGCAGGCGACAAAACGGCTAGACGGTAACGATCTGGACAGTCAGCCGGACGTAAAAGCTGAGCTGGCAGAAACGATTGGGACGGCCTACCTCAATCAGGGCCAATACGATCTGGCGGACAAATACCTTAAAATGGCATTGGCCGTTAAAACGGAGGTTTTCGGGCCGAAAAGTACCAGACTTTTATCGGCAAATGTTCAGATCGCATCGCTTTACGTCGCGAGGTCTAATTACGACGAAGCCGATAAGCTCTACGGCGAGATATTGCCGCTAGCCCGTTCGGAGCTGGCGGCCAATAGATTAGAGCCGGTCGTGATGGCGGATGCCTTAAACAATTATGCGCTATTGAGGCGTGCCCGCGGAGATTCGGCACGGGCTGAAAAGCTTTATCGCGAAAGTATATCGGTTGTTAGTTCAAACCCTGATGCGAATACGAACCAGGCAAGGACGATGATCGCACTGACCTTATTAGACCAGGGTAAATTTGAGGAGTCTGAGGTCGAGGTGCGTAAGCTGATGGCGGAATCCGTTCAGGCGTCTGGACCTGAAACGGTTGAGATCGCCAATGAATTAACTCTGCTGGGTAGCATTTTGATGGAACAGGGAAGATTGACCGAATCGGCCGAAAGCTTGCGCTCGGCGGAAAAAATATACAAACAATTGCTAGGACCAAACAATATTGCCACGTTCGACAATCTCAGGTTGCAGGCACAAGTGTTATACCTTTCCGGAAATTATGCCGAAGCCCAAAGGCTGATCGAACAGGTTCTCGACAATTATCGCCAAAACGCTAATCCAAAATACATTTCGTTCGCATCCGCACTCACGGTCCAAGGGTTGATCTTGACCAGCTCCGGTAAGATTTTCGAAGCCGAAAAGGTGCTTCGGGTAGCCGCCGATCTGCGTGCCGAAAATCTTCCCCCGGGCCATTTCATGACCGCCCTCACAGACGAAGCTCTCGGCGTGTGCCTCACCACCCAACACCGCTACGCTGACGCCCGCCCCCTGCTACAAACCAGCTATGACAGTCTCCGCCAATCCCAGGGAGATGCGAACATCCGTACACGACGGGTCTTGGCCTATTTAGAAAACCTGCCGCAATGAATCTATCGTCAGGAAATTAATTGCATAGGACTTATTTTATTGGTGGAATTTGAGTTTGGGTTCCGACTGGTGTACTCCATCATAATTATTTGGTGAAAATTTAGGTGGGGATTAAAATAGGGACATTGGAAAATGTCCCTAACTTATTGAAAACATTTGGCCGTCTACAAGATTTGAACTTGTGGCCTATCGCGTGTGAATCAACGACTCTAACGCTGAACTATGGAGGCGTAGAACACTCTTAATTACGTGTGGTCCGCCGCCATTAAATCATCCAAATTAGAAGGGCTGGCGTGGCGATAATTGTGTCATGGATTGTGTCATAACTCAGCAATTTGGCATTGAAAATGACACA
>JBKJJR010000277.1:0-3281 GCA_046597835.1 Pyrinomonadaceae bacterium | reverse complement strand
CGGCGACGGCACCATCGGTATCGAAAAGCTAATCGGTATGCCGCGTGGCATCGTCGGGTCGGAACGCGGCGGCATTTTGACGGAACAGCTTCGCGACAATCCTTACACGGTGCTGCTGCTCGACGAGGTCGAAAAGGCTTCGCCATATCTGATGAATATCTTCCTCCAGGCTTTTGACGAAGGCTGGATCACCGACGGACGCGGTAAAAAGGTCTACCTGTCCGACGCGATCGTCATCATGACGTCAAATCTCGGCTCAGGTAATTTCAAAAAATACGAACAGCCGCTTGGATTTGGCCAGAAATCGCTCGGCAGCATGAAACAGATCCGCGGCGATGTGATGAAAGCCGCCGAAGAGCGTTTTACGCCCGAGTTTCGCAACCGCATCGACGAGATCGTCATCTTTGCCCCGCTTACGAAAGAGGAAGTTCGTGAGATCGCCAAACTTTACCTGACCAAGATCCAGCGAAACATGGAGCGGCAAGGCAAGCGCGTCGAGGTCACCGAGGCTGCCCTGGATGCACTGACCGAAAAAGGATTCAGCCCGACATACGGCGCCCGTTTCCTAAAACGACACATCGATCAAAAAGTAAAACTGCCCATCACAAACGACTGGAAGGCCGCGATGAAATTTACCGTTGACGCCGTTGACGGCGAGATCGCGGTCAAAGCCGGCGAGATGTTCAGCCTCAACTAAACCCGAATAAAATTTTTCGCATCAAAGGCTTCGGTGATAAAATGTCTTCGAAGCCTTTGGCGTTGTGAGGAATTATATTATGTTGGAAAAATATCGGGCGACGATTCACGGAAATGTTATAGAGTGGGACGGGGAGGCGCCTAAAAGTCTCGGCAAAGATGCGTCGATCAAAGTGGACGTTATGGTAGTCTCGCCTAAACCTAAACTGAAAAAACCAAATGGGAAACGAGCTGCTGAGGCTCTACAAAAGATCGCTGATCGCGGAGGCGTTAAGTCGATTCCCGATCCCGACAAGTGGTTGCGTGAGATTCGCAAAGATAGACCCTTGCCCGGACGTGATTAATGATTCTCGACAGTGACATAATTATCTACTGTTCGCTCCCTGAGAACCAATTTCTTCGAGATTTTGTTCGGTCAAATGCACCATCATTTTCGGAAATAAGTCTGGTTGAGGTTTTGGGTTATCACAAACTTTCCGAATATGACTCAAAGTATTTTGAAAGATTTTTTGAGTCGTTGTCCGCCCTCGCCATCTCTGAAAAGATCATAAATGGAGCAATTAATCTCCGACAGCAGCGTAAGATAAACCTAGGGGATTCATTGATCGCCGCAACCGCCATCGAACATGATTTGACGCTCGTTACCAACAACTTGAAAGACTTCAATTGGATTGCAGGCCTTAAAGTAATTAATCCCCTCGAAAAACAATGAGAAAGCACTTTCTATTTGCATTACTTTTGGTTGGGTTGTCTGTTGCTTCCTATGGTCAAGATATACCTTTAGACATTCTTGAACAGCCAAAACCAGAATTGCCCAAGAACTACGGGATGCTCGATGCTCAGGGTACCATTAATTTACAAGTTGAATTTTTGGCAGATGGTAAAGTCGGCAAGATCCAAGTTGTATCCGGGATGCCAGTTAGGAATTTGACTGAGCTAGCCGTTGAAGCCGCAAAAAACATCAAATTCAATCCTGAAATAAAAGACGGCACTCCTATAAATGTTTCCAAGATTATTCAGTATAGTTATAGCTGGAAAGAGTTTTGGCAGGTTCCCACAAGAAAAAATAATCAAGCCGACACTATAATTGCAAAGGCAGTTCAAATTCTCGGCGGTGATCGTTATTTACAGATCAAGACACAGATCGGGCGCGGCAAGTTCAGCGTGATCAAAGAAGGCGTCATTGTTTCGTTTCAATCATTTGTCGATGTGATAGTTTTCCCTGATAAGGAACGCACCGATTTCAAAGGCCGCGGCTCGCGAACCATTCAAGTGAATACCGGCACCACCGGATGGCTATATGACGGCGATCAGGATCTGATAAAGGTCCAGAACGGGAAACAAATTGCAGATTTCAAGCAAAGTATAAGAACGAGCCTGGATAACCTGTTGCACGGCCACTGGAAAGGAGAAGCCGAGCTAAGCTACGTTGGCAAACGTCCGGCAACCCTCGGCAAGCGAAATGACGTTGTAAAGCTGACCTACAAAGACGGTTTTACAGTAGAGTTCGAATTTGCCTCCGACGACGGACTCCCGCAAAAGTCGCTCTACAAACGGACCGACACTGACGGCGAAGAGGTCAAAGAAGAAGACCGTTATGCCCAATTCCTCGACACCGGCGGCGTCAAAACACCGTTCATTGTTGACCGTTGGGCCAACGGCAAACAATCCTCGCGCATCAATTACGAAACGGTTGAATTCAATAAAGCCATTCCGGATTCCATCTTCACAAAACCGTCAAAACCCAAAGACGCCAAAAAAGACCTGAAACTCTAGCCCGCTACTATTACCTTCATTCTTTCTTGCAATTCTTCCTTCGATGCAGTAATGTTGCATCTATGCGATTCATCGAAAACCCGCCCAATCCCTATAACAAATATTCGGCGGAATATGTCGGTGAGCCTCCGCCGACAAAACTTGAGGTTTTTGAGGAGACCGCGACAAAGAAAATCATCACAAAGGCCTTTGCATCCGATTGGGAAGGCAGTTGGCGATATACGGTCAATTGCTATCGCGGCTGCGTTCACGGATGCACCTACTGCTTTGCACGGCAGTATCACGAATATCTCGGCTACGGCGCCGGCACCGATTTTGAGACAAAGATCGTCGTCAAACCCAACGCTCCGATCCTGTTAAGGCAGGAACTCAAAAAGACACGCGACAAAATGCCGCATCTCGATTTTTCGTTCGCAACTGATCCTTATCTTCCGCTCGAAGCAAGCTATGAGCTGACCCGAAAATGCCTCGAAGTATGTGCCGAGTTTCAGGTGCCGGTCGGTGTGATCACAAAATCGCCGCTGGTCACACGCGATATTGATATCCTTAAGAAACTAAAAAAGATCACCGTATTCTTCTCGCTGCCGTTCCTGACTAAAGAAAGGTCGAATCCTTTCGAACCTTACACACCGGTGCCCGAAGCGCGTTTTCGTGCGATGCGCGTCATAGCTGATGCAGGCATTACAGTCGGGATCGGCGTGGCTCCAGTTATTCCCGGCTATAACGAATCCGATATTCCCGGCCTGCTCGAACGTGCAAAAGAGTGCGGTGCGACGCGTGCTTTTATGTCGATGCTCCATCTCGACACA
>JBKJJR010000236.1:0-3857 GCA_046597835.1 Pyrinomonadaceae bacterium | reverse complement strand
TTTGTCCCCGCGGGCGAAGCCTTTTCGATGCACGACGGAATTGAGCAGATGCACCAAGTGAAACGACTATCTTTACCAGGTACATCGACCATCTTTACCAGGTAAATCTATCATTCTTACCAGGTAAATCTATCATTCTTACCCGGTAAATCTACCGTCTTTACCAGGTAAATCGACCATCTTTACCAGGTAAATCTACCGTCTGCAGGGGCTCTGATCGTTGCGGATACCCGGAATATGGTTGCTGATGTGCCTCAGGCTGCTGCTGACAGAGCACAAACATATTCGCCGCCTACTTCTCCGAATAATCCAGCCTTATCGAATTCATTCCGCGCAAGATAACTTTCTGGCGGCGGACGACTCGTTTGCGGTTTTTTAGAGGGTTAAAGATATTCAGCGGGCTCGGGATCATCGCCGACAGGAACGCGGCCTCGTCGCGGGTGAGGTCGGAGGCGGACTTTTTGAAATAGGCACGCGAGGCGGCTTCGGCACCGTAGATGCCGTCGCCCCATTCGATGACGTTGAGGTAGAGTTCGAGGATGCGTCGTTTTGTCAGTTCGCGTTCGAGAAAGTATGTATAGACAGCTTCGCGCCCCTTTCGCAGGAAGTTACGGTCTTCCGACAGGAACAGGTTTTTGGAAAGTTGCTGGGTCACCGTCGAAGCGCCCCGTTTGAAAGACGGCATCGGCGGAATCCAGTCATCGTCGCTCGGTTTGCAGTCTTTCTTTTCCTGCGAGGTCTTGGCGTCGGCCTCGCATTCTTCGCGGGCTTCCTTTGCTCCCTCGTTGACTGCCTCATCCCAGGCCTTTTGGATCGCCTCCCAATCAAAGCCGTTGTGCTGAAAGAACCTGGCGTCCTCGCCAGCAAGCACTGCACGTTGCAAATTTGGCGAGATCTGCTCGATCGGCGACCATATCATGAACTTCTTTGGCTCAGTCCCGTTTGCTCTCGCCTCGGAAAGCCGATATTCGATCATCGACGAAGTCGTCGGATTCTCAGTCCGCAACCGAGAAATAGCCGGAAACGTGACCAGCTCGTATAGAAACCACAAGAGCAGCGCCCCGACGAAGATAAGAAACAAGATTTTGGTCCAATACCACATTTCTAATTCTGCATTGTGCATTATGCACTGTGCATTTTACAATTAAGACGTGGGTCAATACGACAATGTAGTTGCGGTGATATTGGGCGGCGGTGCGGGCTCACGGCTGTTTCCACTCACGCATGAGCGGTCGAAGCCGGCTGTGCCGCTTGGCGGGACATATAGGCTGATCGACGTGCCGGTATCTAACTGCATCAATTCCGAGATAACACAGATATTCGTGCTGACGCAGTATAATTCGGCGTCGCTCAACCGCCATATCTCGCGCACATATCGATTTTCCAGTTTCTCGACCGGCTTTGTCGAGGTGCTGGCTGCCGAGCAGACAAAGGACAATCCCGAATGGTTCCAAGGCACGGCTGACGCGGTCCGCCAGATGCTGCCTCATTTGCGCGATTGGCGCGTCGATACGCTGCTGATCTTGTCCGGCGATCACCTTTACCGGATGGATTACCGCAAATTTCTCAAACGCCATTTCGACACCAAGGCCGATATGACGGTCTCGGTAAATCCGTGTCGGCCTGATGAGGCCGCTGAATTCGGCTTGCTTAAAACCGACGCCGCAGGCAAGATCGTCGAGTTCAGGGAAAAGCCGAAGGGCGACGCTCTTGAATCAATGCGTGTAGATACGACAGGATTTGGTTTGACTGCAGAAGAGGCTGCAAATCGCCCGTTTCTTGCTTCAATGGGCATTTACGTTTTCAACTACAATCAAATGGTTGAATTGCTGAAAACAGATAACTCATGGGTCGATTTTGGCCGCGAGATCATTCCGGCCGCGATCAAGGAATATAATGTGCAGGCACATTTGTTCAATGACTACTGGGAAGACATTGGAACGATCCGCGCTTTTTACGAGGCAAATCTCGATCTCGCTTCACCGCTGCCTAAATTCAATTTCTTTGACGCCGCCGCCCCGATATACACCCGCAGTCGTTATCTGCCGCCGTCGAAAATGCACGGGTGCGACATTGATAATTCGATGCTCAGCGAAGGCTGTATTCTGAACGGCGTCCGTATCCGCAATTCGATCATCGGCCTTCGCAGCCGCATTGATAACGGCGTCAATATTCAGGATTCGATCGTTATGGGCTCAGATTTTTTTGAATCGTTCGCGGAAATTCGGCACAATACTGCAAAGGACAAGCCGCATGTCGGCATCGGTGAAAACTCGGTGATACGGCGGGCGATTATCGATAAAAATGTACGCATCGGGAAAAACGTCAAACTGTTGAATCAGGACGGAGCGACCGAACGCGACGCAGACGATAAGTCGTTTTACATCCGCGACGGCATAATCATTATCCCCAAAAATGCTGTTATTGCGGACGGAACAGTGATTTAGATCTCAGATTTCAAATTATATATTTCAAATTGATCTAAAACCGGTATATAATCCTTGTTCAGCTACAGGTACCAGATTGACTAAGCAGCGAAATATTATTTACCTTGTGCTCATTGCCTTTACGGTGGTGTATTCTTTTGGCCGCATCTCAGGCCGTTCCACCGCGTCGGTCATACTAAGCGAGGGTTTTGAGGCCGGCGGCAAAGCGTCATATGCGGCAGGCAGTGTCACGTTAAAATCGGGGGACTGGTTTTTGGACGACGCCCTCACAGGAAACTTGACGACAGACCATAAAACCGGCGCCTTCGCCGCGCGTGTTAGAAATACGGGATCAGTGCGGATGAGCTTCAACGTGAGCACCGCGGCAACCGTTTCCGTAGACCACGCCGTTTACGGAACAGATGCAAGCAGCACGTGGGAATTATGGGGCTCGCTCAACAACGGCACTACATGGCAAAAGTTTGGATCAACAATTACGTCAAACTCCGGAACTCTAACCACCGAGACATTTGTCATCGGTGCGAAAAGGCCTATTCGCTTCGAACTCCGAAAGGTTTCGGGCGCAGCAAATCGCATCAACTGGGATAACATTGCGATCACCGGATTCTCAATGGCGACGCCGACGCCTACTTCAACCGGAACACCAACAAATACAGCGACCTTGACGCCAACGAGTACACCGACAAGTACCCCGACGAACGGTCCGACTAGCACGGCGACATCAACAAACACTTCTACCAATACGCCGACTAATACAGCAACAGCAACGGCTACGAACACTCCGGCCGCGACACCTAACGTCATCATCAACGAGGTCGATTCCGATACGCCGGGCGCGGATGCCGCTGAGTTTGTTGAACTGTACGACGGTGGCGTCGGTAATGCTCCGCTTGACGGCCTCGTCGTGGTGTTTTACAACGGCTCGAATGACCTGTCGTATATTGCCTTCGATCTCGACGGGTTTACCACAAATGCTCAAGGTTACTTTACGCTGGGTAATGCTGACGTGCCCGGAGTAGATATTATTTTCGCTGGCAATATTCTGCAGAATGGAGCCGATGCCGTGGCACTGTATGCGGCAAATGCTTCGAATTTTCCAGTCAACACACCGATTACGACGGCAAATATCCGGGACGCTCTGGTTTACGACACGAGCGACGCAGACGATGCAGGATTGTTAGTCTTATTAAATGCCGGCCAGCCGCAGATCGATGAAAATGCGAACGCCAACGGCGAAGTTGTTTCAATGCAACGATGCCCTAACGGATCGGGCGGGGCTAGGAACACTACCACTTATTCTGTATTTGCTCCAACGTCGGATGGCCCGAATTTGTGCGGCGGAACGCCAACAGCCACCGTAACACCAACAGCGACGGGAACCCCGACGAATACGGGAACGCCAACAGCGAC
>JBKJJR010000180.1:0-2749 GCA_046597835.1 Pyrinomonadaceae bacterium | reverse complement strand
TTGAAACTGGCCTAATCCGAGTTGTTGAGTTAGTGTTGGACCGTCCAATGTTTCAATTTGAATGTTCATTCCGATATCGGCAAGCGAGCTTTGTATAACCTGAGCATACTGACTCGTTGCTGCTCCTCCGGCACGATTTTTGAAAATTATTGGTTCATTTTTATAATCGGCGTCGCGAAGTAACTGCTTTGCCCTCGCCGGGTCATAGCTGTACTGTGTACCCGGCGAAAATGCCCACGCTTCCGGCGGAAGAACCGCATCCGCGATCCGAACCTGATTCAACAACAGATCCGAAATTATCTTCTTGCGGTCGATCGCATAGCCGATCGCTTGGCGAACTTTTGTGTTAGACAACGGCGCCTCTTTCGTATTGAAAAGGAGATATTGAATATTAGAGCCGTCGAATTTTTCAACTTTCAGATTCGCTGACCGTTCTAATGCACTTATCATGTCAGGAGGAAGATTGGAAGGATTAGGCGCGACGTCAACTGTTCCTGATTGAAGTTCCGCCTGTAGCGATGACGCATCCGGGAGAACTTTGAGTCGTAATTTCAGTATCGTAGGTGCGGTGTCCCAATATTCTTGGTTCGCGGCTAATTCAAGGATATTTTGCGACGAGTCGAGGCTTACGAATTTGAATGGCCCGGAACCAAGCGGATTGTCTTTTTGGCCACCCACCGATCCTTCCGGAATGATTGGAATTGCAACCAGATTTGAAAGGAGGGTGCTTTTGAGCGACGGCCGCGAGAGCTTGAAAACAACCGTCTTCGCGTCGGGGGTTTCGACCGGGCCGTCAAGATGAGGAAGGCGTTTCGGTTTCTCTGCTCCGACAGTTCCTGTCGCCGAAACCGTCTCAAAAAACGCACCCGCCTTGTAACCATTCGCCTGAAACAGTTGATCGATAGTATATTTAACGTCTGCAGCCGTTAGGACTTTACCATTATGGAATTTCACGCCATCTCGGAGCGTGAATGTTAGCGTTTTTCCATCGTCAGAAGTTTTGATGTCACTGGCAAGCTCGCCTACATAATCAAAATTTGCATCCTTTTTCACGAGCGAATTGAACATCAAAGTCCTTACGCGTTCCGCCGCGGCATCGGATTTCACGGTCGTAAGTGTGTCGAGCGTAGTGAAGGCTTCGGGCATTGCAACAGTCACGGCATCGGCATTTCGACGCCGACAGCTCGAAATCACTGCAAGAAAAGAAAGCACTATTATAAGCAATAATAATTTTCGCAAAACTAGTTTTCTCCTTAACTGCACGCCAATCTCTCGTTGAACTCGGCAATTTCGTGGGATATTTCGCCGAGGCGATCCAGGTCGAATGTCGGAGCGTCGCTCAACCGGGCTTTTACGCTGGCGATTCGGATCAGCGACTGTTCTATTCGATCGATGCCGATGTCCCCGTTGTCCACGGCTTGACGAACCGCATCATAACCTCGCCGGACGGCATCAGGATCTGCGCAAATGGCGAGCATATCCACACCGGCCGCAATAGCCATTTTGCAAGCATCGCCGATGCCGTAATTCTTTACAATTGCTCCCATTTCCAAGTCGTCCGTAATAACAAGGCCGTCAAACTGAAGTTCGCCGCGAAGCAGGGTCGTCACAAAATTGTAACTCAGTGAAGACGGTAAAAGTTTGCCACGTCCGTCCATTTCCTGCAAGCCAACCTTCGGAAACGCCGCGTGGGCGGCCATTATTGCCTGCACGTTTTTCGTAGCGATGAGTTCTCGATAGGGAAAGAGGTCGGTTGAATATAACTCAGTCTCTGATATATCGACAGTCGGCAATTCCTCGTGAGAATCAACCTGCGACGCGCCCAGTCCGGGAAAATGTTTCAGGCAGCCGACGATACCATTTGTTTGGAGAGTCCGTAAAAATGTACCGGCAAGCCCGGCCGCATCCTCCTTTGAATGTCCAAAAGTGCGCGAGAACATCCCGTTTGAATTTTTCGACCGCTCGTCGACCGTAACATCGACCACGGGTGCAAAATCCATGTTGAAGCCGAGAATTCTGAGAGTTCCGCCGATGATCTCCCCCAAATGAGCAGCGTCCATTTCATTTGAGATCTTGCTCGCGGCGGGCATCGGCGTCATCACGCGTCTAAGCCGGTCAACCAGGCCGCCTTCCTGATCGATGCTCAAAAACGGCGTTACCGGAAGTATCGAACGCAGAGCATCGAGCAAAGTCCTCGTCTGCGAAATCTCTTTTATGTTTCGGGCGAACAAGCAAATACCGCCGGGCGAGACTTCATCCAGCAGCTCACGCGTCGGCTGGTCTATCTCAGGCCCGGCGATCCCGATAAAAAATAACTGGCCGATCTTTTGTTCGAGAGAAAGGGAATTGAGGTGTTCGATCATCTTTTGTCTTTTCGACGTAAACGCTAAAACTCAAGTTTACCAAAGACGCGAAATGCAGGCATCTTTGTCCCGACTATCCCAGGTGTCCCAAGTGTCCCAAATGTCCCGCGTTTCTCACTTGTCCAACACTTTTTTGTACCGCCTGTACCACCCTTGTACCACCCCCTAGTGGTACAAAATAAATGTTGCAACCATTAGGTTTACGGCTGCAATATGGCCTCGTACCACCGTTTTGAAAAAAAAGTTCGCCACATTGTGCCACAAAATCCGTAACCCTAATAAAGAGTTTAGTTACGCCGATTCACACTGCGGAGAAACGGCGATCTTCGGTGGAACACGGTAAGGTCCAAAGTCCGATGTCCAATGTCCAAAGTCCTAAGACAAAC
>JBKJJR010000096.1:0-14808 GCA_046597835.1 Pyrinomonadaceae bacterium | reverse complement strand
GATGGCGCGGCATCCCGACCGCCCTTACGCGATGGATCTTTTGAATACGGTCTTTACGGATTTTGTTGAGGTTCACGGTGACCGCCGTTTCGCGGACGACGCGGCGATGATCGCTGGTTTTGCGCGGCTTGACGGGATTGAAGTCTGTGTTGTCGGCCAACAAAAAGGCCGCGACATTAACGAACGCCAACACCGAAATTTTGCGATGCCAAAGCCCGAGGGGTATCGCAAAGCAATGCGCGTCATGCACCTGGCTGAGAAATTTGGCCGCCCAGTGATTACGATCATCGACACGCCGGGAGCATATCCTGGCATTGATGCCGAAGAGCGTGGGCAGGCCGAGGCGATCGCGTTCAATCTACGTGAAATGGCCGGGTTGAAAGTACCGATCGTAGTTCTTGTGCTTGGTGAAGGCGGCAGCGGCGGAGCCCTGGCTATCGGCATCGGCGACCGGGTCCTTATCATGGAAAATGCGGTCTATTCTGTTATTTCTCCCGAAGGTTGTGCCGCGATCCTCTGGAAAGATGCCGGACGTGCGGCCGATGCCGCAGAAGGGCTGAAATTGACCGCGTCGGAACTCAAAAGGTTTGGAATCGTGGACGAGATCATCCCGGAAACAAATCCGTGGACAATGCCTTCTGACGGTGACAAAAAAAGCCAAAAAGCGTTTGACAAGATCTGTGATTCCTTAAAAAAGAGCCTAATTAACGAAGTCAAAGCCCTCGCATCACTAGATACAAAAAAGCTGCTTGACGACAGGTATAAGAAGTTTCGCGAGATGGGTGAGTGGGTTTAATTTGCCCCGCCCCACTTGCAGTGGGCAAGTGGGACAAGGTTAAAGTTTTACGTTAGGTTTGTTCCGTTGCAGGATCGGCGGAACATCGTTATCTCTAGACAGCGTGTCGTCGGGCTTTTTCCCAGACCCCAAACTTAGAACGGTATATCGTCGTCATTTGTAGCTGCCGGTGCGGATTTTGCTCCGACATCGCCTGACACACTCGCGGCTGATGAACCCGCGGAAGGTGGCGGGCCGCTGTGCGTGTCGTGGTCGTCGCGGTCATCATGCTGGCCGCCGCTATAGTCGCCGCTGCCCTCGGTACGTTCTCCACCGCCGAGGAATTGCATATCGTTCCCATTAACCTCGAGTGACTGGCGGATATTACCCTCGCGGTCTGTATATTCTTCGAGTCTGAGGCGGCCTTCGATATAAACCTGGCGTCCCTTAGCCAAAAATTTCGACGCGGTCTCTGCCTGGTTGCCCCAGAGCGTGACGCGGAACCAAGTTGCAATATTTTGAAATTCGCCGGATTTGTCACGACGTTTTTCGTTTGTCGCCATCGAAAAGCTGCAGACGGCTGTTCCCTGCGGGGTGTAGCGGAGTTCAGGGTCTTTGCCGAGATTGCCGACGAGAGTTATTTTGTTGAATGACATAGTGGTTTCCTCTTTTGTGTAATTTATGTGTAAACCTAAACTGATTGTTGAGACATCAATATAACACGATAAGGGGCGTGTGTTAAAATCGTCAATTCGCTCACAGATTACGAATGTATCTCATGCGACTTCCCAAATTCATATTTCTAGGAGCGATCTTCTTGTTTTTGCTTTATTCGAGCCTGTTGGGCCAGAAGAAAGTTTCGGCGGAAGTTGATGTGTCGAAATGCTGGTCGTATCCGCTGGGTGACGATTTTGGTGAGCAGGTTGTTTCTGACGGCCGCAATGTGTTTTTGGCGGCGGGCGGAGCAAAGGTTGAGGCTTTGTCACTCGACGGTAAAAAGGTATGGTCATCAGAGTTTGGCGGTGAGGTCAGGTCAAATATTCTCGCCGCGGACAGAGGTTTATTTCTCGTGACTTCGACGGTTTCGAGCGAAGCGGCAAAATCAAGCGGCGGCAAGTTACGAGCGCTCAGCAATGAGACCGGCATAACGAGTTGGACATTGTCCCTGCCGTACGCTACTAAATATTGGCTCGGCAAGTTTAACGGCACGGTGATAGCCGTTTCGAAAAACGGCGCTATCGAAGCGGTCAATGAAAACGACGGCGGTGTGAAATGGAAACGCGAGATCGCCGAGGGCTTTGTCGCTGAGCCGTTGTTCACTGCGGGCTATGTGACAGTCGCGACGATCAGAAATCGGATCTTTTATATTTCGATGGCGACGGGAGAGATCGAATCTATGCGAAAGGTTCCATTTGGCATAACTTCGCTTAGTGAAACAAAACAGGGCATGTTGTTAGCAGGTGACGAGCGAGGTAATGTCTTTTCGTTGAACAACGTAGATAAACCGACGTGGTCATTCAAAACCGGAGGTGAGATATCAAACATTATTTCGGTCGGCGACAAAATTCTTGTGGCGTCACATGATAATTTTGTTTATTTTCTTCGAAGCAAGAACGGAGCCCGCGTATGGAAAATGCGGTTGTCGAGCCGCGTTTCAGATGTCACGACCTATGCGGACTCCTATGCTTTCATCTTGAGTGCTGATGAACATCGAGCGATGTTTGTCGATTTGGAAAGTGGAAAAATTGCGGGCCAAACCTTGTTTGAAGATGATGAAACTGCAATCGAATCTCTGCCGTATTCCGGGCAATTCATATTTGTTCTGACGAGCAAGGCTTTGAACGCTTATGCATTGAGCGGCTGCCCTCATAAGTAAAAAATGACAGTCACAAACCTAGGGCCTGTGACTGCCGGTTTAAAATAATTTCAGCAGCTAAATTCGTTCTTTAATGCGAAACGACTTGCTGCTGCATCATTGCGTAAATTTCGTCTTTTATTGCCAATTTCTTTTTCTTGAGGGTTATTTCCTCCAATTGTTCGTCTTCGTTCGGATATGTAAGATGCGACAGTTCATTCAAGCGTGATTCAAAGTTCTGATGCTGATGAACCAAATCTCTAAAAGCGGAGTTGCTTTTTATCAATTCGTCTCTCACCGGATCAGCAATTGACATGTCCATAGGGCGTTTGTCCTCACTTTTTCAATTTTTTGAGCCCGATGGCGGAATCTAACAATTTCGTAACCGGGTTAGATTCCATTCTAGACCTAAGCAAATAATTAATCAAGCGGAGTTCTATTCCAGAACGAGTTTCATCAAAAGAGCATGTTCACGGGGGTTTTGGTAGAAAAATGGTCGTGTTTGAACGGTCGTAAAGCCGTTTTTCTCGTAGAATGTAATTGCCTTTTCATTTGATTCGCGGACCTCGAGCCAGAGGTTCGCGGCCTCTTTTTTAAGGCATTTCACGATAAAAGCATTTAATAGAAATTGTCCAAAGCCTTTTCGCTGCTCTTTTTCGGTAACGGCGATGTTATAAATCTCGGCGTCGATGCAAGGGTCAATTTCGCCTCCAATAACCAAGCGCCCGACGATGAAACCGATCGTCGAATTGTCCGAGCCGACAAGCCGATGCATCACCGAATCGGGATTTTTCATTTCGTCGAGATAGCTCTGAGCCGACCAATGGCTGAGATTTGTTTCCTCGCCGATGAGCATCAGCTCGGCGACGTTCGATGCATCGATTGGGCGTATTCTTAAGGAATCGTGGTTATTGGGAATCATTCTATTTAGTCCTAAATTGCCTCCGGCTTTAGTTGGAGGCAATTGAAAAACCATTACAAGAGACATCAAAAACTCTTGCTAATGAACAGAGGTTTGCTCACGGCGCCCGGATTTGAACGGCAGATGATCCCAACAGCGTACGCAATATTTGCGCCGAAATTCATTATATTTGGCGCTGATGCTGCCTTTTCGTAAAGAGCAAAATGAAGAACAAATGCAGCTTTCGCACCGCTCCTAGCCATCGAAAGAAATTCGTCTTCGGGTATTGTCCGAGGCTCGTCGAGAGCCACAGTACGGTTGGATCGCTTTTGAAAGGACTGCAAACAAACGGCATTGCGGCCCATGGGGACGGCGGTGACGATCCTATCGCTGTCAGGCTGCAAAAAGGCCATCGACTTTAGCGCCGATTCGCTCGACATATCTATCCCAAGCCCGGCTTTCAGGCCGAGGGCCGTTGCGAGACCGATCCTGATGCCGGTGAAACTTCCCGGCCCGGCTGAGACGGCGAGGTGGCCGATCTCATCGCGCTTAATATTGTTCGACGTGAGGAGTTGGTCGATATTGACCAGCAGATCTTCGGCTTTTGAGAGATTTGATGTGCCGATCCAATGTGCTATTTCCCGACTCTCGTCAAGCAGCGAAACACTGCCGCCCGAAATAGCTGACTCTATTGCGAGAATTATCATTTGGGCCTCGAGAGTATCATTTGTGAAGTTCGACGAATTGATGGCATTATGCGTTTGAAAACGCCGCCAATCTGATAAAAGACCCGCGTTCCTGCGTCAAAGCTGCCTTCCATTTCGATCGTTGCCTGAACGGCATTTGGCCTTAAACGTTTTTTGATCTGTGCAAATAGAGCGGCACGGTCATGCAGTAACAGATCCATTTGCATGAGCCGGACATCGCTCGCCCATTCACGTTCCAGTTCGCGAAGGAGCCAATTTGGCAGATCGTAAGCTTCCTCGCTTACGGGCGTGTCATCTAGGTTTAAATCGAGATAACGACGCGTGAGGCCGAGCGTGCATACGATCCAACGCCTTCGTATTTTGCTGATCGTGTTCAAGCAGCGGTCCCAGTCAAAATCAGGCGGACGATTTTCGACAGCGTAGTAAATGTCCCATAGCCTGTTCTTATAAGCCCCGCCGTCATTCAGCCAATGAACGCACAAAACACGTAAATGGTCCTCGGGCCGAAGAACTCGGATATTGCCGCCTTCAACGGGCAGAAGGCGCGAATTATCGAAAAGGTCCTGCCAAGGAAGCGAATCAAGATGCCGGAATTCGTGGTGAATGTCTATACCAATGCCCTTTGTTGCCGGCGAGACGGCGATCGCGGATGCTGCGTCAAAGTCCTTTGCGGGCACCGCGAAATCCATGTCGATCGACGCGCGTGATCCCGGCTCGGGATAAAACTGAGCAGCGGCCAGTCCCTTTATTAAGATGGGATCGATGCCGTTCTCGCGAAATGCCGCAAAGGCCTGGAGTGCGAGCGTCTCCTGCATCTTTTTATTCAGCAAATTCCATTTAAACTCTTCTGAAATTCTTGCTCCCTGAACTGTTTCGGTTTCGGCCACAACAAAAAAGAGTAGCAAAGTTTTTAGAACTTCACTACTCTTAGGAACCTAATTTGGAACTACGCGAATTTAGCTTTTTCGCGCTGGAACATTCGGAGCACAGAGGCCCAAGTTATTACAGTTTGTCGTGCTCGGACAACTCGGGAATTGGGAACATTGATTGCTGGATGTGCAAGCACAAGTGTTCACCGCAAAAGCGCTCTTAGGAGCGACAAGCGACGCGATCACAGGCAATGCGACCATCGATGCGAGACCGATCGTCTTGAGAACCTGACGGCGTGAAGTGCCGACGAATTTCGGAGCAACCTTATTCTCAAGCAGGCCGTTCTCATTAAGTTGATCGATGGCGAGCCAAACAAAATCCTCAGTCACCGTGCCGCGACCGTTCGATTCAAATTGCTGCACTATGTCCATTATCGAGTTTTTGCCGTCACAGGACGACCAAATAAACGCGGCCGATTGATTTAAACAATGGGCTTTATTTGTGTCTAGGTCGTAAACCAAAACTTCGTCGGGCATTTCTTGAACCACGAGCCCGGTTTGTCGGGCCATTGGATTCTGCGGATCATTTGGAATTTTCATCATCTCCTCCAGCGAAAAAATATACAAAAGTTAGTAAAGGGTATTTTACCCCAAAAATTATACTTGTCAACGAAACAAAGTAAAACAAATACGCAATTAGCGTAATTCTAACTCAATTTACGTTTTTGTCAACGTAATTGAGCAGGACTTGAGCGAATTCCTTTGCCGCTCCCCTAGGACTTGAAACAATTATGGCACGACTGGCGATAGAATTCAAGACGCGAAGCGAAAATTCCGGGTCACGACGCAGAGGCAGAACAAACGGGATCATCTCCATTACGCCCTGTCCGTGGCTCAGTATGGCGGGCTTCCATTTCTTGCCAGGCGTATATTCCGTGAAGAGAACAAGCCCGACCGGCAGCGGCTCTGTCGCAGCAATGCCGCCCAGAGATTCTATGCTAAGGTCATAAGGGATGTAATCGCCATCGTCCGTGCGCATCGATATCGTGCGCGGGAAAGGATGAAGCATTCCGTGATTATCGAAAATGGCGAAATCGTCCGAATAATATTCTGCCCCTTGCCGCACGAGTTCGGCGGTAAGAGTGCTCTTGCCCTTAAAGCTTTCCGCCGGCAGCACTATGGCTTTTCCCTTCCAGGCGACAGCTCCCGCGTGCAGGAAGACACGATCCACCGCGTGCTCGCCAACGGTAATCCGCAGAATGCTGTCAAAGAATTTAAAGAATTTTTTTCGCCCGCGGCACGCCCCGATGCCTTCGCCATTTTGATAGAGGGCGTAGTTGGTTTTATTGCGTTTTATTTCGAACATCTGTTCAGCGGCTTTGCCGTCGGTTGGCCGTAGCAAATTAAGCAGTGACGCTCGAGCTGTCCGTTCTCCTTCATCAATCATTTCCTGAGTATTGCCGTCGATCTTAATATGGACGCCAAAGGATTCGAAGGTGAAAGGGCGAACTGAAATTGGTGACCGGACTGTTGACATAAATTGAAATCAAAATACGGACGATAGTGACCCTACGCAAGAACACCTCTTTTGCCCAAGGCGACAAGTAACAACCCCGTCAATATTATAACAACGGGCAATATCGCGATCTCGATATCCTCGCGGAATTCCACGGAGAGTAATATGAATGTGGACAGGATAAACGCCAGCACGCCATAAAACACTGTGACTCGGCGGTGGGACAAGCCGGATTGGACGAGCCTTTGAAAAAGATGCTCGCGGTGAGCCTGCCAAACCTTTTCGCCCCGTATTGCCCTTCTTAATAATGTCACGACGGAATCGAAAAGAAAGAACCAAACAAACAAAACGGCTGCGATCGGCAGAAGGTCGGGGTTTTTGCTCGCAATAGTTCGGGCGATCAACGGCAGCGACGCGAATGTGAAACCGAGGAAAGCGCTTCCGACATCGCCCATGAATATTTTTGCCGGGCTCCAATTGTGCACAAGGAACCCAAGGCTGGCCGAGGCGATTACTCCACTAAAGAGAAAGATCGCCGGCATCTGCAGAATATATCCGAGAACAAGCCAGCCGAGGCCGGCCACCACGGCCTGCAGCCCGGCAAGCCCGTCGATGCCGTCCATGAAATTATATGAATTTACCATCCACACTATCCAGATGAACGTCAAAACATAGCCGAAATTGCCAAACTTGATATGTCCGAGCATGGTGATCCCGTGCCATGTATCGACATCTACAATAACTAGGATCGCCGCGATGCTGTGTATCAAAAGCCGCCACGGAAACGGGATCGAATACAAGTCATCGAGAAAACTGACGAGAGCGATGATAAAGGCGCCTGCTAAATATCCCCACGAATATGTGCCGGGCAGATAGAACGAGATGCAGATGTAAGCGATCAGGCAAATGATGACGATGACGATGCCGCCGCCGTGAGGAACGGGCTCCGTGTGTGAGCTGCGTTCATTTGGGATGGCGAGAAATTCGTTTTGCGCGCTCCAGCGCCGGTAAGTGCCGACTCCAAAATACGAAGCCGCAAAGATACCTGCGAAAATGATCAGGTCAACCATTCTTATCCGAGTTCGTTTCGATACTTTGCCACAGCATCCGTTAAAGAATATTTTGCGACAGCGGCAGTGCGAGCTCTTTTTCCTACTTCCGCAAGTTCACCGCGATTTTCATATATTTGCAAGATGGCGTCCGTTAACTTGTCCCGATTTCCAGGGACAACATGCCAGCCGATCGCCTCTTCGTCAATCACCCGCGCCAATTCGGAACCGTGGTCAGTCAGGGCCAAGATCGGTTTACCGGCGGCCATAATATTGTACGTCCGGCTGGGCATTGCCGTACCCCACATACCATTTATTAGAGCGATCAATCCTACATCGCAAGCATTCAAGAATACAATTTGCTCGGCGCGCGGCCGATAATCGAGAACTGTTACATTATTGAGAGATCGTTCACGCACCCGGTCTTCGATCCATTTTTTTTTGACCCCTGCGCCGATGAATAGAAAATGACATACTTTGTGATCCAGAAGCTGTTCAGCGGATTCAATTATGGTTTCGACATCGGTTGGATGCCCGATGTTTCCTGCATACAGAAATACAAACTTATCCGAAATGCCGAGTTCTTTCAAAAAGAAATTGTCGTCTCTCGGCGTTGGTCGGATCGTTTCGAGATCAGCCCAATTTGGGATTGTCACTATGGGGATGTCGAGCCCTGCGGTTTTCTGTTGGAACAGCTCGTTCATGTCACGGCCCATCACGATTATCTTTGAGGCGTATTTGTAAACCCATCGGTTAACAAAATTGATTATGTTTACCGAGACAGAAGTTCGTTTGATCGCGCCGACCGCCAAAAGAATTTCCGGGTAACTGTCCTGGACGAGGACCGTGTAGCTCGAACCGCGCAGCAATGCGGCAATTGCGGCTGTCACGGGCATTGTTGGCGGTGCGGTTGCAACCAGGATCCGATCGCCTTTGCGAAATCGCTTCAGCGAATTCCAAAACATTGCGACGCCTATCGTGACCATATTTATAAGCCGAAAAACCATTACGTTTTTATCGAGCGTCGTCGCTGAAACCCGAAAGATCTCAACATCATTTTTGATCTCATGTTTAGGAGCTGTTATGCCGCGGGCCATATGCTTAGGCTGCCCGCACAAAACTTTGACTGAGAACTTGTCGGTGAGGGCTTCGGCGATGGACGTGAGGTAATAGCCCGTGGATATTTCCTCTGGATAATAAACCTCGGTCAATATCCAGAGCCGTTCTGCTTTTTGTAGGCTGTCGTCCAAATCGTTTTTGTGGCTATGAAGTATGGCTCCGCTGGCTGTTGTACCCCAATAGGATCTTAGTTACAGTTTGAGAAACATTTTCGGCAAGATATTCGCGCGGAGCGGTCCACGCCGCAGGCTGGGCGATGGCGATCTCGACCGCCTGAACGATCGAATCAGGTTCGCCGCCGCTGAGAATGTTGCTTCCGCACTCTATCGTCTCCGGTCGTTCAGTCACGTCGCGAAGAGTGATATTAGGAATGCCGAAGATCGCACATTCTTCTTGGACCGTGCCGCTGTCGGTCAGAACCGCAAGCGAATTCTTTTCCAGTTTTACAAAATCAAAGAAGCGTAAAGCTTTGAGCATGTGAATTTTCTTGGAATCGGGCTTAATGCCGAAAGCTTCGAGTCTTTCGGCCGTGCGAGGATGAACTGAGACCAATACATCCTTGCCGAATTTCAATGCGACATTGGAAAGTCCTCTGAAAATGTTAGTCAGTCGTTCAGGTATGTCGACATTCTCGGCACGGTGCAGCGTCACGAGAAAATACTCAAACGGTTTGACAGCGAGGCTGCTCATTATGTCACTGGACTCGACTTTATCGGCGTACGAATCGAGCACCTCTTTGATCGGATTACCCGTGACAAAGATGCGTTCTCGCTCGATGCCTTCGCGGACAAGGTTTTCCTTGCTTCGTTCTGTGTAAGGCATAAGGACAGTACTCGAATGGTCGATGATACGCCGGTTGATTTCTTCGGGAACGCGGTCATCATAACAGCGGTTTCCCGCTTCCATGTGAAACACGGGAATGCCGTGACGTGCGACGACGATCGCCGAAAGAGCGCTATTTGTGTCTCCTAGGATGAGCACGCGATCGGGTTGGCGGTCTGCGAGTATTTCATCGCATTTTGTCATAATCTGGCCGACTTGATCGCCAAATGTTTTCGATGTTATTCCCAGATGAATGTCCGGAGTGCGAATTTCGAGATCCTGTATGAAAACATCGCTCAAACTCTCATCATAATTTTGGCCTGTATGCACCGAAATATGCTCGCAGTGCTGGTCGAGGACCTTCATCACCAGGCTAAGCCTGATAATTTCCGGCCGCGTGCCGAAGATGGTCATTATTTTCATAGTTCTTAGCCCGCGATGAATTGTCTTATTTCGTGACTTGCATTTAGAAGTAACTCTCGCAATTCATTTATATACAAATTGTTGTCTCTCGACGAATATTCACTTGTGAGTGCCGGTTCGAGATTCTGTTCGGTTCGGAGTTCTGGCAGCACAGGCAATATGACGTAATAGTCGCCACGCTCGACGGTTCGAAAACATTCCTCTTCGGAAACCATTATTTCGTGCACTTTTTCGCCGGGGCGAATGCCGGTGTAAATCATCGGCAGCTTTTTGTCGCCCATCAGTGCTAAGGCAACATCCGATATCTTTGCCGACGCTACTTTTGGAACAAAAGTCTCACCACGCCCTTCCGCTTTTACGGCCTCGAACACGGTATCGACAGCTCGATCCAAGCTTAATAAAAATCGCGTCATTTCGGCGAGTGTGATCGTTATTGGTTGGTTGTTCCTGATCTGTTCGACGAAGAGCGGAATTATCGAACCACGGGATGCGATGACGTTGCCGTAACGTACGCAATTGAAACTGGTGGCTGCACAATCACGGTTTGCTTCGACGAACACACGTTCCTGCACGGCCTTTGTCATTCCCATCACGTTGATCGGTTTGCACGCCTTGTCGGTGGAGATGCCAATGACTTTTTCGACGTGCAGGTTATTTTCCCGCACTGCCCGGACGATATTTGCGGCACCATAGATATTCGTTAAAACCGCCTCGAACGGGAAATATTCGCAGGACGGTACTTGTTTCAGAGCCGCCGCGTTAAAGACCACATCGGCGTCACGCATTGCGGCAACCAACGCGGAATAGTCACGGACATCGCCGATCCTGAAATTGAGACGGTCGCGTGAATTTTGATAGATCACATCATCAGTCGCAGTTTCGCGTTCGAGATATTCGAGACGCATGTAATGCTGTTTCGCTTCGTCGCGCGAAAAGACGGTGATCTTCTCGGCCGTTCCCATTTCGCCGGTCAAAAGCCGGTTAACGAGAGTTTTTCCGAGCGACCCGGTCCCACCGGTTACAAGTATTCGTTTACCTTCTAATTCCTTCATTTATTAATCCCAAATATTAGCATCCGAGCCAGGAAGAAAGAAATATTAGCCGCAGATAAACGCAGATGACGCAGATATGATTAAGATGTTTCCGCCCCTTTCTATCCGCGTCTATCTGCGTTTATCTGCGGCAAAATTTTTTTGTCTGCGTTGGAAATCGCAAATTCTAAGACTTCTCTATTCGCTTTTTCGTGAGCGGGATCAGAAAGCCAATCGACGGCAAAATTGCGGGCACGCTGTGACATTTCGTTGTAATCTGCAGTATTCATTTCCAAACAATTATTGATTACATTGCGCCAAGATTCAGGTTCTTCAAGTGGAATATCCCAGCCGACTCCCTGTTTTTCCAAATTTCTCCACGGCGACCTGTCGCTGATAATTAAGGGACAACCTGCCGCAAGTGCTTCGACAAAAATATGGCCAAAATTCTCGCCAAGCGTCGGCAGGACGAAAAAATGATATTTTGCGATTGTATTTGCTGCCTCTGCGTGCGGAACGGGACCTTTTGCTTCTATCTTGATGTTATAAGGGAGTGTTTTGATGATTTCCTTACCTTCTTGCCAATAGTCGGCGTCCTCGATCGGGCCATAAATATCGATGGTGAGATCGCGGTTGATATTGCGAAGATGATTAAGTAGCCAATTAAAGTTCTTTTTACGCATAAACCGCGATAAAAAAACCATTTTTGCTTCTCCAGCCTTCTTTTCAGGCTTTAAGGACGGCTCAAAATCTTCTAGTATGATTCGCGGCGGCATATTGGACGCGATAACGATGTTGTTGTCTCGGCCGAAGGTTCGTTCTATACTCTCCTGTTCATATCTAGAGGCAGCTTTCCAGGTAATCTTGTTCAATAAATGCAATAGCTTAACAATCCTAATATAAAGTTGTTTCTTAAGTGGCTTTAGCTTTAAAGCGCCTAGTACAAGCTCACCCTCGGGAGCCAATATGATCGGGACAGCACTTACGCTGTTGAAACGGCGTAGGAACAGTGTAAAAATCGTCAGCGGACTGAAAAAGCTGTTCAAGTAAACCGCCGCCGGATTGATCTCGCGGATCATCTGCCCTATCTTGCCAATTCGGACGTTACTTTTTAATAGATAGTAAACGTCGGCATTCCCGACACGATTCCATTCGTTAAGCCGGATGTTTTTGTAAGAAGTTTTGTTCAACGGGCCGTCATGGTCACGCGTGATAACACGAAATTCATAGGCATCGCCTAGCCGGTCGATCAAATTGACGAGAGTACGCATTGCGCCGCCGCTTTCGAAACCGGGCAGATAATAGTCGCAAATGACAAGGATGACCGGTTTTATTTTCTCCATGTTTCGTAAGGCGTCGGGTCGGCGGCCATTTTTTCAATCATTTGTTCCCAAGCCGGTGGTGAAAAGCCAGTCGTCTTTCTAAACGCAGAAGAATCAAGGGTTCTGTCGATAACGTAATCTTCGAAGCGCACAATATCAATATTCGTCCGATAGTATTTATTTAAAAGGTTGAGCAAATCGAATTTGTTTATCGGGTCGCTCGAAACGTGATAGACGCCATGAAGTTCCTCGTGATCGGTTATGATGCCTGATAAGATCTCAGCTAGAACCACGGTCGGAAATCCCGAATAGATCGCATTCACAAATCCGTTAAGCGTCTTTCCGCGGTTGCTAAGAAACCATTCGGCTAGGCTGTGAGCACTCGCAAGTTCTCTGCCGATGATCGAAGTTCGGATCGTAAGGCAATTATCAGAGTTTACCTCGCCAAGGAGTTTGCTGACGCCGTAGAGACTCTGTGCATCGGGAATATCTGCTTCCGAATAGTTCCCTTTTTTTCCGCTAAACACACAGTCTGTGCTGAGCGTGATAAGCCGGTATTTAAACTCGCGGGAAAGTTCCGCTAATTGCTGTGGAAAGATAGAGTTGATTCTGAGCGTTCGAACGGCATCGTCAGATTCGGGATGCTGCTTTATAATCCCAGCAGCGTTTATAAGAACGTCAGGTTTTGCGATCTCCAAGGCGCGACGAATGGAGCCAGTGTCCGTCACATCAATTCGTTCGATCGTACGGTCGCGGTCAAAGATTCCAAATCTCTCGATTCCCGCGAATTCGTGCCTAATTGTTCCCCAAACATCAAACTTTGCACCAAGGATCTGGACCAGCTTATGCCCAAGCATGCCGTTTGAGCCAAATATTAAGATCGGCATATTAAAATGTCGTCATACAGATCGGCGTATTGCGCGGCGATCTTTTTTCCGTCAAATCTGCGAACGTTGTTCTTTCCCTGTTCTATCAAATTCATTCGGTATTCAGGATAATTGATGATCTTTAGCACCCCCCTGCGAATGCTCAAAACGTCATCAGGTTCAACCAGGCACGCCGCCGTTCCCGCAACCTCTCTCATCGGCGACCGGTTGCTCGTTATTACAGGTTTTCTAATCGCCTGAGCTTCGATTATAGGCAAACCAAATCCTTCGTAGCTCGAACAAAACGCCACGATGTCCGCCTTTCGGTATTCTTCGACGATGCCGTTTTGGTCGAGACCAAAAGTGTTTTCATATTCTACTTCGCAAGAACGAAGCGTTTCGCATATCCTAGCGTCAAGGCGTCCGATTATTCGAAGTTTACATGTCATTCCGCGAAGAGCACGGATCAACTTCACGAGATTTTTATTTTCGGCAGTTCCGATCTGTAATATTACCGGACAATTTTCATCAAAGGGTTTCTCATCACGCGGTTCAAATCCTTCGATCACCGGGTTTTCGATGACGCGGATCTTTTGTCCATCAACACGGGCGTATTTTAGTATTTCATCTTTGGTTGTTCGCGAGACCGTTGTTACAAAATCCAACTTTTTCAACGGCAGTTTCAAAAACAGCCATTTTAATACAAAATGCCGAAGGCCGGTGCGACGGTGAAGAAAAATCAGATCATGAACGGTCAAAACCGTTTTCTTTTTTGGCAGACGCAACGCTATGTAATGTACCTGTCCTGTTATGTGATAAATATCGGCCCTGTTAGGTTTGAAAAAAAGGAGGTTTAAGAACGTGCCAAATATTCCGTTTCCATAAGGCATAGATTGCCTCGCGATATCGAAACGACCCTCCGGCAGATCTTTTGCGATTTGCTGAAAAACCCTTTCAATGCTGACGGATTCGGAAGGTTTTCTTTCGACAAAAAGGATCTTGTGTTTCATCAGAACAGGTGCGTGTCAGATTCTATTGATCACAGGTTCAAGCATTTGACGGGAAATCGCGGTAGTGCCAACCTGTTCAACGACAAGGCCGGCGGCCAAATTGGCGAACCTTGCTGCCTCAATAAAATCCATTCCGGCTCCGAAGGCAACGCTGAGGCAACCGATCACTGTATCGCCAGCGCCCGTGACATCATAGATTTCTTTTGCTGTCGTCGTCAGGTGTATCGGTTCTATCTCTTTCTGAAACAACGTCATGCCATCCTCGCCTTGAGTGATCAATACCATCGAAAGGTCGAGCTCATTTAGCAATTGGTTACCCGCAATATTGATAAAGTCAGGAACGTCTTCGTCAAGATTGCAGGCTTCGGCGGCCTCGCGACGGTTAGGCGTCAGCAGCGCAGCACCGGTATAACGGGAGTAATTTTTCCCTTTTGGATCAACCAATACCATTTTTCCCTGTGACCGGGCAGTATCAATTAGACGCCAGAGCAGGCTTACCGATAACAATCCTTTTGCATAATCGGAAACTATGACCGCATCGAC
>JBKJJR010000073.1:0-4744 GCA_046597835.1 Pyrinomonadaceae bacterium | reverse complement strand
ACGCGTGCGACAAGTGCGACAAAAAAGTGTTGGGATAGGGGACAATTTAAGTTTTAGATCGTGACTGATTCGCGGTACTCGCCCCAGACTTTGCGAAGGGCGTGGCTTATCTCGCCGACGGTGACCTGCGACTCGACGGCTGTGAGAATGTGAGGTAGTAGGTTTTCCGTGCCTTGGGCGGCTGACTGAATGGCGCTTAATGCGTTCTCGGCGTCGGCGGCATTGCGTTTTGAGCGGATCGTCTGGGTTCTGGCGATCTGTTCACGTTCGATCTTTTCATCAACCCTCAAGACCGGCATCGGCACTTCATCGTCTGATTGAAAGCTGTTCATACCGACGACGAGGGAGTCACCGGTTTCGACCGCTATTTGATAATCATATGCAGCTTCCTGAATCTCATTTTGGACATAGCCGGTTTCGATGGCACGGAGCATACCGCCCATTGCATCGATCTTTTGGATGTAATCGGTAGCGATCCTTTCGAGTTGGGTGGTCAATTCTTCGATGGCGTAGCTTCCTGCGAACGGATCTACGGTGTCGGCGACGCCTGATTCGTGCGCGATTATTTGCTGGGTGCGGAGCGCGATGCGGGCCGCATTTTCAGTCGGCAGGCCTAATGCTTCGTCCATCGAGTTTGTATGCAGGCTCTGTGTGCCGCCAAACACAGCGGCGAGAGCCTGGATAGTTGTGCGAACTACATTGATCTCGGGCTGTTGGGCGGTGAGCGTTGAACCGGCCGTTTGAGTATGAAAACGCAGCGTCAGCGACTTCGGGTCTTTTGCTCCAAAGCGGTCTTTCATTATCCGTGCCCATAGGCGTCGGGCACACCGAAATTTTGCGATCTCTTCGAGGAGATTATTATGCGAATTGAAGAAGAAAGAAAGACGAGGAGCAAAATTATCTACGTCGAGACCGACATCGATCGCTGCCTGCACATAACAGATACCGTCGGCCAGCGTGAACGCGACCTCCTGCGCGGCGGTCGAGCCCGCTTCGCGAATATGGTAGCCGGAGATCGAGATAGTGTTCCAATTCGGCACCTCGGCGGCACAGTAGGCGAATGTGTCGGTGATCAAACGAAGACTCGGCTTCGGTGGATAAATATAGGTTCCGCGTGCAATGTACTCCTTGAGAATGTCGTTTTGGATCGTGCCGTTGACCTTGTCAAAACCGACGCCTTGTTTTTTTGCGACTGCAAGATAAAGGCACAAAAGCGTCGATGCAGTCGCGTTTATCGTCATCGAGGTCGAGACCGAATCGAGCGGAATGCCGTCGAACAGGGTGAGCATGTCGTCGAGACTGTCAATCGCGACGCCGACCTTGCCGACTTCACCGGCGGCAAGCGGATCATCAGAATCAAGCCCGATCTGCGTCGGCAGATCAAATGCGACACTCAGCCCTGTCGTGCCCTGCGACAAAAGATATTTGTAGCGTGCGTTGGATTCTGCTGCCGTGGCGAAACCGGCGTATTGCCGCATTGTCCAGAGTTTGCCGCGATATGCATTGCGGCGGATGCCGCGAGTGTAGGGAAATTCGCCCGGCTCGCCGAGGTCATCTGCGTAATTTATCGGTATTGTATTGTCTGGGTTAAAATCATTGGGAAGCTCAATGCCCGATGAGGTTTGAAATTTATCGCGACGCTCTGCCATAGCGGAAATAGATTAGCACAGACGGGCCTCGTGACTGCATTTTGGACGCAGCCGCGTAAGCAGAATGCATTTTTTGACTATTCGGCCTGCCTAACCTAGCATTAGAAACTTGAATTATTTCAATTATTACACCGAGATCGAAGACACGTTTATTCGCCGGCGTAGTAAACATTTGTTTCTTAGCCCGCTAGATTGGGCATTGATCGAGGTTTGGCAAGATCGCGGCATTCCGCTGCATATTGTCATCCGTTCGATCGAGTCGGTCTTTGACGTTTTTGACAAGCAGCCGCCGGGGACGCGAACGATCAAAAGCCTATTTTACTGTCGCGAAGAGATCGAGGTTCAATATAACGAGTGGTTGACCTCGCAGACAGGAAAGAGTCTGGGGTCAGGAGTCGGGAGTCTTGAGTCGGAGTTTTCGACTGAAGCGGTTGCTGATCATATCCAAAAGTCGATCGAGGTGTTAAAAGGCATTTCGATTAATGGCATGCGTGAAGATATTACACGGGCGGTTTCGCATCTCGAAGAACTGGCCGCGAATTTGACCGAAGATTTTGAAGTTGTTGATAACACGCTCGGTGACATCGAAAAACTTCTCGACCGCTCGATATTGGCAAATTGGGAACCGTCGCTCTTAAAGAGTTTGGAGAAAGAGATCGGCAAACAGCTTCGCGAATACAAGGCTGATATCGACGCTGACGCATATAAGAATACATTCGATTTGATGCTTCTAAAACGCCTACGCGAAGAAGCGGGCATACCACGGCTCGGTTTGTTCTATTTATGAGCACACATTACAACATTGGCGACGTTATCGACGTCCACATAGAAAAAATCGTGCCGCGCGGTCTCGGACTTGCGTTCGCTGAGAAATTGACGGTGTTTGTACCGTTAAGCGCTCCCGGCGACGATCTGCGGGTTCGCATTGTTGAGATCAAAAAGCGGATGGCATTTGCGGAGATTGTTGACGTATTACAACCCGGACCGCAACGAATCGAGCCGCCTTGCAAGTATTTTGGCAAATGCGGCGGCTGCGATTTTCAGCAGATGAGCTACGCAGCGCAGCTTGAGGCCAAGGTTGGCATAATTCGTGACTGCCTGCACCGCATTGGCAAGATTGAATACGACGGCGACATTCCCATTGTTTCCAGTCCGCAGGAATTGAGTTATCGTTCGCGTGCCCGCTGGCACATGGATCGTGACGAAAAGACGATCGGTTATTTTGCCCGCGACTCGCACGACGTAATCGACATCTCTATGTGTCCGATCTTGACGACGGAACTGGAGTCAACGTTTGAGAATATACGCAGCAGTATCGAGTGGGGAACGCTTTGGGCGGAACGTCCCGAGGTCGAGGCCGCGACAGGCGACGAAGGGCGAGTCTCGATCGCTTCGGAAGAATTCCTCGAGCCGCCCGCTGAACTATTGTTTGCCGCGAACGGTAACACTTACACTTACTCCTCAGAAACATTTTTCCAGGCCAATAAATTCCTGATCGGCGAATTGATCAACGCCGCAGTCGGCGGAGCGAGCGGCGAAATGGCGTTCGATCTCTATTGCGGCGTCGGACTGTTTGCCCTGCCGTTGGCTAGACATTTCGACACAGTCGTTGCCGTCGAGGAAGATATGACGGCTGTCGATTTTGCCAAAAAGAATGTCGCCGGCGCCGGGCTCGACAACGCAAAGGTAGTTGCCAAGAGCGTCAATAAGTTTTTATCGGAAAATAAGACGAAAATAATCGACTTTATATTGATCGACCCGCCGCGAGCCGGCACCGAAAAGTATGTGATCGCCTCTGTCGCTGCTATGAAGCCTTCGCAAATATCCTACGTCTCATGCGAACCGTCGATCCTTGCTCGTGACCTGCGGATTTTGATCGATGCGGGTTACGCCATCGAAAAGATCACCGCGCTGGATCTGTTTCCGCAGACACATCATGTCGAGACAGTTGTCAGGCTCCGCTTATGAGTTGCCGCTAGCTATAGCAAGTGGTGAGGGTTAAGCCAAGATCATCGGCTTTAACCGAACTTAAAAAAATTAACTATCGTATTAGCTTGAGCTGAAGCCGCGAAGAATTGGGCTAAAGCCCGAAATTTATTAGGCATGTACCCACTAGCTAAAGTTAGTGGCAATTTATAATATCTAACTATGCCCAAAAAGAAACCTGATCCACCCGAACCATCAGATGCGCTGGCGACAGCCGTCTCGGTCAAATGCCGTTACTGCGGCCAGCGGAACGCCATTAAAGCGGATTACAAAAATAATGACGCTAACTGCGGCCGCTGCAAACTGCCGCTGTCGGACGAACCGCACAAAAAGTTTACCGGCCTTCACAAGGATGAATACATACATCCTGCAGACGCAAAAGCTTTGGCGGCGTTAAAGGCTATCCCGGGCGTCGATTCGGCGTTGAAGAAGCTGCTGGCGTGGACAGGTGAATCGGCGATTCGGGTATCTTTTATGGCAAGTGCCGTAAAGGTTACGCCAAAACAATGCCCCGACCTATACGCGAAACTTGAGATCGCTTGCACGACGCTCGGCGTCGAGATGCCGGATATGTTCGTCCAGCAAAATCCGCAGGTCAACGCTTTTACCGGCGGCGTCGAGAAACCGATCATTGTGCTGCATTCAGCGTTGATCGAGCGCCTTAGTGATGAAGAAACGCTTGCAGTAATCGCCCACGAAGTCGGTCACATCCACGCCGAGCATGTTCTTTACATCACGGCTGCCCGTCTGATCGAGGCGCTCGTAAACGTCTCGGCAGCGCGTCTAATTCCCGGTTCCGAGATCATAAAGCTGATCATTTCCCTCGGCATCGCCAGCGCCCTGCTCTCATGGGCGCGTCGCGCGGAACTAAGCTGCGACCGCGCCGCTCTGCTCGTGACCCAAGATGAGCACGTCGTCGGCCGCACGATGATGAAACTCGCCGGCGGAACGTTTGCATCAAAAATCGACTACGAACTTTTTCTCGAACAAGGGCGCGATTTCAAAAAGAACTACGACGCCAATAGGCTTGACCGCTTCTGGGCTGACGTGATGAACTCAGGCCTTTCGCACCCGTTCCCCATCTGGAGGGTAGCCGAGATCCTCGAATG
>JBKJJR010000021.1:0-6409 GCA_046597835.1 Pyrinomonadaceae bacterium | reverse complement strand
TTATCCGGCCGGAACGTTCGTTGGCGACATTTCGGTGTTTATACCGGCAGGAACTCCGACACCGACGTCAACGCCGACATTCACGCCTTCGGCATCGCCCACCGGATCGCCGCAGGGAACCTTTATAAACACGACCCCGATCTGCACCCAGCTGGGAACTGTTGGGGCACCATATCCGTCATCTATTCAGGTCGTAAACGGGCCTAACCAGATCGACGGGGTCCGCGTGACGCTGTTTAACATTACACACGTGTTGCCGGATAATATGGACTTCCTGCTTGTCGGGCCAAACGGAGCTAAGTTCATCCTGATGGCCGATGCGGGCGGCACATTGGCGGTAAATTCGCCGGGCGTCACATTGACGTTCAGCGACGCGGCCGGAGCCGTTGTACCTGATTCGGGCCCATTGACAACCGGTACATTCGAACCCACAAGTTGGGAGCCCGGACAGTCGAGCTTCCCGGCACCTGCACCGCCGGCTCCATATAATGAGCCCGGCAGCACGGTCGGCGGCACCGGCGTACAAACGCTTTCCGGCAATTTCCGCTTGAGCAATTCGAACGGTACATGGAGCCTCTACATGCGTGATGACGGCGGATTGTTCAATTCTCCGTCAGCGATCACCGGCTGCGTGAATGGCGGGTGGCAGATCCAGTTCGTACCGACGACCGCTGCGGGACTTGGGATCTCCGGGCGTGTTATGACGGCTGGCGGCCAGGGTATCCGAAATGCGAATGTGGTTGTAACAGGCAACTCGCTTGCTGAGCCGATAGTTACGCAGACCGGATCGTTCGGCTTCTATTCGCTCGACGGCCTCAGGGCTGGCGAGACCTATGTGGTGACCGTCAATTCGCGTCGCTATAATTTCAGCGTGCCGAGCCGCGTTATCAGCCTGATTGACAACGTCGTCGATGCCGACTTTATAGCCGACTCGCAGGAATAACCGCTGGTAAGATACGCCCTGCTTTAACCGCAGGCATAATAAAGAGAAAGAGGCCGTCTGTAAAAAGGCGGCCTTTTTTATTTGCCTTCGCTAATCAGGCCTATATCCCAATTAAGGTGTATCGTGCCGGTTCGGAAATTCAGAAGTTTTTTCTTTGTGTTCTTGGTGTCTTCAACTCTGTGACCTTTGTGTTTAAAAGAGTTTGTAACACAGAGGACGCAAAGGGGAGACACAAAGGACACTGAGGATTTAAAACTAAACCACTAACAATTAAAATTGTTGCTTGAAAAGTCGTATTATGTATGCTACACTTTTTCCGTTCAGGAACGTGAATGAAAGTGTTCGGATACGCATTTGATCGTCACAAGGCCTGATAGATATTTGAAAACCCACCCGGACACCCGCAGGCCTTGTCCCATCAGAATTCGCGAAATGCAGATCTCCGGAACCAACATAAAAGATTGCATTTACAGGAGTTATAAAATTTCAACGCATCGCGGCGAAATTTTTCAAAAAATCCTGGGACAAGAGCGAAATTGAGGCCTTAACCCATTTGTTTATAATAGTTACTTTGTCCCAAGGCAGTTTGGGACAAGTTGGGACGGGCGGAACGAAGAGTGCGATTACATTTTCGCTTCCCGGTTGAATTGCACCGTTCGTTATGCGATATAAATTTAGCTTTGAATTCGCTCTCATTTAGCTTATAATTCAAAGTATTCGTTGAAGTTGTAATTCTGGGGAAATTGCAATCGCTTTCCTAAATAGGAAACATTGCCGTCAAAGGTTTGAAAATTCGCGTAAAAATTTGTTAGGGAGTCTAAATATTATGTTTAAAAGCCAACGGGCATTTCGTTTTAGTGCCGTTAGATCTGCCATTATTGCCGTCATCGGCATCTCATTCTTGACCTTATCGGTCGCCGGAACGAGCGCTGCACACCTTTCATTTATCGATTCGTTAAAAGGGTTCTTTGGCGCTCAGCAAGCTGCCCAGATCTCTCCATCCGCCGATAATAGTGAGATACCGTTTGCCTCGACGACATTTGTAATTAGCCAGGCATACGGCGGAGGCGGCGGCTCGTCCGGAACCTACCTTAACGACTATGTCGAATTAAAGAATATTTCATCCAGCCCTCAATCACTGGCAGGCTTATCTTTGATGTACGGCTCTGCGACCGGACAATTCGCCAGCACGGCGACCAACGCATATGCTCTCACGGGCGGGACCATCCAACCGGGGCATTATTACCTTGTACAGTTGTCTAATCCAGGCACGGCGGGTGCGCCGTTCCCGGTTACGCCCGATGAGTCGACGACCAACCTCGGCATGTCAGGAACGAACGGCAAGGTCGCCCTTGTGACCGCCGCCCTGCTGCCAAACACATGCGGTGCGACGGCGACGCCGTGCACTCTGCCAAATTCTGCGATCATCGATCTGGTCGCTTGGGGAACGGCAAACAACGCAGAGGGCGGAGCCGCCACCAACGCCGGAGCTTCGCTGACATCGGTTCAGGGAAATGTCCGAAAGAATAACGGTTGTACGGATACCGATAATAACAACGCCGACTTTGACATTATCACCGGGCCTGTTCCGCGAAACAACGCGACCGCGCCGGCAATATGCAGCGGCGGCGGCCCTACACCCACGATCACCGCAACGGCGACCGCGAGCCCCAGCCCGACTCGTACGTTCACATCGACCCCGACCAGTACTCCGACAAGTACCTCGACCGGAACCCCGGCTTCGAGCCCGACCCCTCCTGCCGGAGCAACATTTGTAATAAGCCAGTTCGACGGCGGCGGTGGCGGTTCGACGGGGACGTATCTGAATGATTATGTAGAGATCAAGAATATTTCCAGCACTGTGCGTTCGCTCAACGGGTTGTCGTTGTATTACGGTTCGGCCGTTGGAAATTTCGCGAGCACGGCGACCAATGCTTTTGCACTGCCCGATGTAAGCCTTCTTCCTGGACAATATTACCTTGTACAGGCAGGCATGGCCGGAACGGTAGGAGCTCCCTTTCCTGTGACCCCTGACGTGACGACAACAAATCTCAACATGTCCGGCACGAATGGAAAAATTGCCTTGGTAACAGCAGGACTGGCGCAAAATACTTGCGGTTCGACTGCAACGCCTTGCGACGCAACTCAGCTTTCCTTCATTGTCGATTGGGCCGCATATGGAGCGGCCGGCAACGGCGCCGCCAATGTTGGCGAGGGCGGAAACCCATCGGTCAACAACGGAGTGTCACTTGTTTCTACACAAGGTGGCGTCCGAAAGGGCGGCGGCTGTCAGGACACGAACAACAACAACCTTGATTTCGATGTTGTTACGGCACCCGTCCCGCGAAGTAGCACATCACCTGCGGCACCATGTGCTGGCGGCCCATCGATGACGCCGACAGCAACAAATACAGCGACATCTACGCCGACCGCTACACCGACAGGATCTCCTTCGGGTAGGGCCGCTTTTGATTATGACGGCGACCGCAAAACGGATATTTCCTTGTTTAGGGTCAGCGAGGGGGCGTGGTATTTACAACAGTCCCAGGCGGGTCCTTTCGGGGCTAATTTCGGTCTTGCATCGGACAAGATAGCTCCGGCCGATTATGACGGCGACGGCAAAACAGACTTAGCGGTTTATCGTCCTTCAGACGGTATCTGGTATGTGCTGAACAGCGGCAACGGAACAGTTTCTTATTATGTCTTTGGCCTGTTTGACGATCTTCCGACACCGGCCGATTATGACGGCGACGGCAAAGCTGATGTTTCTGTATTTCGCCCGTCCAACGGTACATGGTACCGGCAAAACAGCTCCAACGGAACCTTCTTCGGATTGCAGTTCGGTGCCACCGGCGATAAACCGATCGTTGGCGATTTTGATGGCGACCGCAAGTCGGACATTGCCGTCTTTAGGCCTGCGTCCGGAGCCTGGTATTGGATCGACAGCATGGGCGGTGCGATCCACGGCGAGAATTTCGGTTTTGGGACTGATATACTTACGCCGGCCGATTACGACGGCGACGGAAAGATAGACCTTGCCGTATTCCGTCCATCTGACGGTTATTGGTATGTCAGGAACAGTTCGAACGGCGCGTTCGCATATTACATATTTGGACTCGCAAGCGATATTCCTACACCGGGCGATTATGACGGTGACGGCAAGGCCGATGTTTCGGTATTCCGCGAGTCCGACGGCACCTGGTATCGCCAAAACAGCTCGACCGGAACGTTCTTCGCATTCCGCTTCGGAGCATTTGGAGACAAGCCGACGATGACCGCGTTTACGTACTAGGCGGTTTATTTCAAGCCCTAATCGAGAAGCCGGTGAAAAGGATCATATCTTTTCACCGGCTTTTTTTCGACGCTTTTTGCTTGTTCTAGTCGATGTTGAAATATTTTGCTTCGGGGTGATGAAGGATAATAGCCGAGGTCGATTGTTCAGGGTCGAGCATAAATTCGTCTGTTAACTCGACACCGATTCGCGATGGATCCAGCAATTCGAACAGCTTCGTCTGATCCTCGATATTTGGGCACGCCGGATAGCCAAAGCTGTAACGCGAACCTTGATAACCCTGATGAAACAATTTCGCGAGTTCAGGAGCATCGTTGCCCGCGATGCCAAGCTCGTCCCGAATGCGCTTATGCCACATCTCGGCAAGGGCTTCGGCGGACTCGACCGAAAGGCCGTGAAACAAAAGATAATCTGTGTAATTGTCGGCCTTGAAAAGTTCTGCCGAATGCTCGCTCGCTTTGCGACCCATTGTTACAAGGTCGAACGCAACAACATCCATTTTGCCTGATTCGACGGATGCAAAATAGTCGGCGAGGCACAGATTCTTGCTGCCCCGCTGTTCGAGCGGCTGTCGCGGAAAGGTAAATCTCAGCCGCTCGGTTTTTTGATCATCCTGATAAATGATCAGATTGTTGCCGCTCGACTGACACGGAAAATATCCATAAACGAGCTTCGCCTCAAGCAGCTTTTTGCGTATAGCATTCGCTTTGATCTCGGCAAAATTTGGATAGACCGTTTCTTTAAGAATGGCCTGATACTCCGCCGATGACTTCTTGCCCTGCTTGTATTGCCACTGTCCTTTGAACAGCGCCGTTTCGTTTATAAAATCGAAAACTTTTGTCAGATCGGTGATCTCAACAACCTTTGAGCCATAAAACGGTCCTATCGGAATAGGTATCTCCGCGGAAACATTAGAGCGTGTCGTGTGCGTAGTGTCACCAACCGAACGCCTCGAAACGCGAGCTGCCGCCTTGCCGAGCTTTGCGTCTTCACCGACGAGGTCTTCGGCATCGGAAACCGTTTCGACCTGGTCGTTCGCCAGTGTGCCGACTGCACCAACTTTGGACTTTGGACTTGGGACTTTGGACTGCTCACCTCCGGTTAGACTGTCCATAGCGTGCAATCCGTCAAATGCATCACGGGCGTAGAAAAGTTGTCCCTTGTAAAGCGGCACAAGATCAGCATCGACGTATCGCCGGTTGAGAGCTGCACCGCCGAGAATGACTGGTACATTGATACCGCGTTCGTTCATCAGTTCGAGATTGTCACGCATTACAAGCGTGGATTTTACGAGCAGCCCGCTCATTCCGATAGCATCAGCCTTTGTCTCCTCCCACGCGCGAAGAATGTCATCGATCGGTTGTTTAATGCCGAGATTTACAACTTTGAAACCGTTGTTGGTGAGGATAATATCGACGAGATTTTTTCCGATGTCGTGGACATCACCTTTGACCGTCGCGAGAACTAGAACACCCTTGTTCGAGCCTTCGACCTTGTCCATAAATGGTTCAAGAAATTTCACAGCAGCCTTCATCGACTCAGCCGATTGCAGAACAAAAGGAAGCTGCATCTGTCCGCTGCCGAAAAGATCGCCGACCGTTTTCATACCGTCGAGCAGAATGTCATTGATGATCTCGAGCGGCGGATATTTTTCGAGTGCAGCCTTGAGCGAATCTTCCAGTCCGATGCGTTCGCCATCGATAATGTGATGTTTAAGCTTCTCTTCGATCGGCAAATTTGAAATGTCGGGCTTGATAGACTGAGCCGATTTGCCCTCAAACATCGTTGAGAATTCCCCGAGCGGATCGTAAGTGCAAATCTCGCCTTCAAATTTACGGCGGTCGTAAATCAGATCCCGAGCGGTATCGATCTCGTGTTCGCTAAAACGCATCAGCGGCAATATCTTTGATGCGTTGACGATTGCCGAATTCATTCCGGCCTCGACGCAGTCGTGCAAAAACACGGAATTCAGAACAACGCGTGCCGCAGGATTCAGGCCGAATGAAATATTTGACACGCCGAGAATAATATTGGCTTCCGGCAGTTCTTCATGGATCTGTTTGATCGCATTTATCGTTTCAACAGCATTCTTGCGGTCTTCCTCGATACCGGTTGAGATTGGCAGAGCAAGCGGATCGAAGAAGATATCGTGGCCGGACAGGCCAAACTCGGTC